>CAZOUM010000060.1:0-15776 GCA_964582985.1 uncultured Pirellulales bacterium
TTTCAGCGCAAATGCGCAAGTTCGCCCAATTATAGAGGGCGTGTTTTTTTCAAACCGCCCTGAAAAAAGTGAATAGCCAAATTTAGTCGTTCGTGAATAACTAAATACTATCAACTATCAACTATCAACTAACAACTTACTAAGCGGAGCTTATCATGGCTACCGAAGCTCAAATACTCGCCAACCGGCGTAGCGCACAAAAATCGACAGGCCCACGCACCAGCGAAGGCAAGGCCGCCGTCTCACAAAACGCCGTCAAACACGGCCTGTTGGTCCGCCACGACGTAATCAGCTCAGAAAGCCAGGCCGACTTCGACCTCTACCGCGAACGCATCCTCGCCGAGCTGGCCCCAGCCAGCCCCATGGAATCTATGCTCGCGGAACGCATTGTCAGTCTCTCATGGCGGCTAAAACGCACTGGACGAATCCAGAACCAGACCATCGACGCCCTGAACGCACCTGATACCTCCAGCCCATTAGCCAAACTCACAAAATCGCTGTTGTTCAAAAACCACGACCAATCCCAGGCCGCCCCGACCGCCCATCTGGCCCTCGGCCGTTTGGCAATAAAGGATTTCTCAAATGCAAGGGTCCTCGACCGACTCTTGATGTACGAACGGCGAATAGAGCACAGTCTCTACAAAACGCTCCTCGAGTTACAAAGACTGCGCCTCATGCGAAAGCTGGAAAATCCCATCGGCGCCGATGAAGAAACCGAATATCGATTACTCCTCGGTGGATAATTATGACAAATTATGCAAAACAAACCCAATTTGCTGGATGCTCGAATGAACGTAAGTTCTGTTAAAACAATGAACTACGAACAAATAACTATGAACAATGCCAATAAAAACAAACCCAATACGAACCCAACTTGTCGCGGCGTAGCCTCTGGCGAAGCCGGAACAAACTCAATTTCAAAGGCAAAAAAATGCTGCTGCATTTGACGATTAACGGCCGGCGTAAGTCGTTTGGTTACTACGCCGACGAGATAGAAGCTGCAAAGGCGCAGCTTTTCCGCACCGCCGATGAGACTTCCGTAGATAGCATTTCTAAGTCGGGCTCGGCCGTGAAGAAGAATATTAAACTGATAGTATTGTGCATAATCATTATTGCCATCATTGCAGCAGGAGTTTTGCTGCCGATAAAGGACTGGCTCGTCAACATGCTGCAATGGACACAGGGGCTGGGTGTTTGGGGACCGATTTTTGTAGCGGCGTTTTATATAGTTGCCTGCATACTGTTTCTGCCCGGCTCTGTTTTGACTCTCGGAGCAGGCTTTCTTTTTAAAGTCCTTGTTGGCACAATTACAGTTTCGATAGGAAGTACTCTGGGGGCTTGTGCGGCTTTTATAGTTGGTCGCACCGTTGCCCGCCAGTGGATATTACAAAAAATAGGTACGAACGAAAAGTTTCTGGCAATCGACAACGCAGTGGGTAAACAGGGTTTCAAAATTGTTTTACTGACTCGCTTGAGTCCTGTTTTTCCGTTTAATCTGCTTAATTACGCTTTTAGTCTGACGAAAGTTTCCTTTTGGCAATACGCCCTGGCTTCGTGGCTTGGCATGCTTCCTGGTACGGTTATGTATGTCTATTTTGGTGCGGGTCTTCGTTCTTTAACAGATGTTGCGGCAGGTAATGTTGAAACAGGCGTAGCAGGCCGTATTTTCTTCTGGTTTGGTATGGCCGCAACAATAATTGTAACAATATTTGTCACACGCGTCGCACGAAAGGCGTTAAAACAACATATATCCCAAGCTGGCTCATCTCAGGACAAATCTATTGAAGAAGCTTAGGTCTAATATATTTCATAAGTAACTGTCGGTTAATTGAGGTGCCACAAAAAGTTCTGTAAATTCATGTCTCCGTTTTGACTCCAAGAGCGTTCATTTTTCATGGATAGGCGACAAACGAACATTCGATTACTGCCGAAAAACACATATTTTTGAAAAATATTTAATGAAAATAGGATTGAACATCCTATTGAAACTGGATGGAATGTCCTTTGCTTTGGACCTTGCAGATGTGATACAGAAGGTCAAAGTGCAACTCTCATTGTGGTTGCGCCAGTTCTTGTCCAATAGCATCGACCAATTGCGCAATGGTTTTTTCGGAGAAATCAAATTTCAAACCAGCAGCAGCAAAGAGCTCAGGCAGTCGGCGTGAACCGCCTAAAGTCAAAGCTTTGCGGTAATTGCTCAGTGCACCAGAGACATCCTGTCTGCTTTGAAGCCAAAGCCCTAACGCGCCAAGTTGAGCAATGCCATACTCGATATAATAAAGCGGAGTCTTGAAGATATGCGATTGCCGGTGCCATAGATATTCCTGCTGAAGTTCTAATCCGGACCAGTTGATAAGTCCACCACCAAAACGATTATGAATTTGCAGCCATGCCCTTCGCCGTTGGCTACTGGTATGGTTTGCGTTTTCATAAAGCCAATGCTGAAATGCGTCAATCGTGGCAATCCAGGGTAAACGACGAATGATACTTTCAAGATGTAAGCGGTAAGAGCGTTTGGCATCAAGTTCATTATAAAAAAGGCCCAGATGTGGTGACGCGAACAGCTCCATTGACATCGAGGCGACCTCACAAAATTCTATAGGGGGATCACGATAACTTAACAGTGACTCATCGGCACAGGCTAAGGAATGAAAGGCATGTCCGCCCTCATGCATAATCAAGCGAAGATCATAATCTGTTCCGACAACATTTCCAAAAATAAATGGCTTGCGTGCTTCCCAGAGATTTTCTTGATATCCGCCCGGCGCCTTACCTTTACGACTGGCAAGATCAAGTAGTCCCAGATCAATCATTTCCTGAAACTGATCACCAAGCTCAGGGTCGAGACGGCTGAAAACTTGCTTTGTTCGAGCAATATAATCATCAATCGTTTCAAAAGGTTCAAGAGGCTCTCGGCCCTGTGGATCAACATCAAGGTCCCACGGTCGCAGCGACGAGAGATTCATTTGTGATTTTCTTTGCTTGTAAATATCTGCCCGAACCGGCATGGCAAATTTTTCAATAGCGTCATGATATCGTTTGCAGTCATCTACAGTATAGTCGAAACGATGATACTCGTGAAATTTATAGTCGCGGTAATTATCACAACCTGCATTTACCGCGATTTGTTTACGTGACTCGAGCATCTTATCCAAGATTCCGTCCAGGCGTTCAACATCCTGCAATCGCCGATCAGCGGCAGCTTTCCATGCAGATTCTCTGACAGACCTGTCGGTTTGCTCGAGAAACTTCCACATTTGTGCCATAGTACGTTCCTGCCCCTGAAAATTCACCATCATGGCGCCGCAAACGGTTTGGTATTCCTGGCTCAATAGTTCTTCTTCGGTTTGCAGAGGTACGTTTTCTTTGCGGAACAATTCAATGTCTGCTTTGGTATTGCGGTCGTAAACTTCATAGCGTTTTTTATCCAAAGGAAAACTTTTGCTGTCATTAAGATACTTTCGGTCAAGCTTATCAGCCAGTGGTTTGATGACGGGCAAAATGATTTCAACATATTTCTTATATTCGTTAGCTCTAACTGGGTCGTCAGTTTGACAGGTCATCCGGATATAAAGGATAGCTTCATGTTGACCTAGCACCGCCTCCAGTTCCGAACGGTCCAGAAGAAAACTCTCAAGCTGCTCAACCGAAGTAATATCTCGTTCATACAGATTATTGTACATCGCCGCCACCTGGCCAACATCACTTAGGTCAACATCACAGGGGACAAACTGACGAGGTTGATAAGGGGATATCTTGCCAAACTCAAGTTCGCTTGAATTATGTTCTTCCATAAAATTCTACGATTCTTCCTTCACAAACGCTGCTAACAAAATAACTAATGGACATTTTATAGCAGCTTGAGATCTCGGACAAGGGAAAAACAAATAACCCTGCGGCAGTAATTAGTAGCCGGAGGAACTAATGTCACTATCCCATGCGAATAAAATGGTTGTCCATCTGACCATCATGATTGTGGGCAGCAAATAAAGGATTGCTGACTTCGGCACATATCTCAAACGCCAGACCTGCCATAGCTCTGTCAAGGATCGCTGCGTACCCGCATTTCATACCAAGCGTCAAAACCGTGATATAGTGCCTGCTTTTTATGATAGCCGATAGCCGAGGCGCTCGCGGCGAAACCGGCCCGCCCTTGCCTTTCACATTCAAGTCCGCTCCCCAAGCGAAAACCGCCCTTTTCGGCGGCGGATGCGGGCTCTCGACGGTGTTACGCCCGCCGGGAGCTCTTACACCAGCCAAATCGCCGTTTTGAGCCCGAAAACGCGGCCTTCCAGGCGAAAACGGCAGCTTTTTACCCAATCCACGCATATTTTAAATTTTTTTTGATTTTAGTTAAAAATCTTGATTGACAAATTGAATATATTGATTAAAATGACCTCCAGACTTGAATTTGGGAACATATGGGTAAAAGAACTAAACAAGTCGATTTGCCAGTGAGTTGTCCGCTTTGCGGTGAGCCGATTGAGGTTACCCGGATAAAGTGCAGCGGCTGTGGAAGTGAAATCAACGGCTCATTCAAGACTGTCGGATTTACATTGCTCCCGGTTGAGTATCAAAAGTTCATCGCTGTTTTCCTTCGCCATCGCGGCAACATAAGCGCTGTAGAGAAAGATTTGGGCATATCTTACCCAACCATAAACAAAATGCTCGAGGCCGTAAACAGAATGTTAGAATCCTCAGTTGAGGAAAAGCCGCTCGACAGAAAAGAAATCCTGGACGCAATAGACCGAGGTGAGATGAGCGTCCGGGACGCCACCTATATTCTGAAAACCCGTAAGTAAGGAGAAAAGGAATGCCGCATCAAGATCTTGAGTGGACTATCGTCCCGCTTACGTATCTGTTGCTTTGCTTTAGCTTATTGCTTTTGGTGTTCAGATTAGTTTTCAAGCTCGGGTGGTTGACAGCAGTTTGCTTAGCTCTAATAGCTGGCACGGCATTTTTAATTTTTTATCTTTCATCCTCGGTAGAACCAGGCCCGATACCTGGTTGGGTGATGCTGCTGCCGCTGCCAATAGCTGTTGCAATCCTGATATTTCATTTTTGCTCGGCGGCCCATGGCGAGGATTCAAGCGTCAAGGCCGCCGAACGAGCTAAGATTCTTCGAATGGTAGAAGATGGTAAGATCAGCGCTGATGAGGGCAGCGAGTTGCTTGATGCTATGGGCAGGTCAAGTGCTCTGAGAGGGCAGGAAAAATTCAGTCGAGCCGATATTGTTATGCTGGTGGGTGCGGCTTTGGTAATTCTGGGCTTTTTCCTCCCTTGGGTGTATAGTCAAATAGGTGGTGTTCTAGGCTATCAGGCGGGTTACGATTGGAGGGCCATCGGCTGGACAATTTTCATTGTAGGCATCTTGTCGGCGGTACCCGTGTTTGTAACGCCAAAGGATTTTTTGTATAAGATTTCAATGCTGCAGATTTTCTTGACCCTCATAGGCTTGGTATTGGTAATTAGCGTTCTCGTACGTGCGGGCGAGCATTTAGGTGCGGGTCTGATTTTTTGTCTGGCAGGGTTTATAGTTGAGCTTCTTGCATCCGGAGCAAAATTCAGGAAGTTGGCAGCTTAGTCAGGCTGTATCAGAAAGAACGTACAACGTACGAACAGAATATATCTCTTACGCCGATGTTGGCCGACCTCTCCGCTCAATACGGCATTGTCGCAAAGATAGATTGCTCTTTTGTCCCTATGCTCTGTTATCACAATCCGCCGCGGCAGGTCCTCGAAGCAGGCGCAACCTATGGCTGCGAAGCAGGAAACGTGCTTCTGGGAATGCGAAGCGATGGGTCCATAAGCGGCTGTTCCTTCTTGAAAAGCTCAGGTCTATCCGTCTTCGAGCTTGACTCTGCTGCAAAAAGACGAGTATCTTTCGAGAGCCTTACAACCTGGACACAAAGAGCGCCTCAGCCCTGCCGAAGCTGCAATTATCTGGATATTTGTAAAGGCGGATGTCACGCCGTTTCTGAATATGTTACGGGAGATTTTGACAGTCCTGACCCGGACTGCCCGTTCGTGGTCGAATATGAAAACAGGGGAGCATCCGATGAACAATAGTCCGCAGAATAAAAAATTAAGTATAATAGGTATCGTATTTACCATTGTTGTGACTTTGGGATTTATTGCCGCTGCCGTGCACTGGTTCAACCGCTATACTTGGCCGCCAAAATTAACTATCAAAGATTTGCAAGCCAACGAAGTGCAAGCCTTCAAGAATCTGCAGCTCATCGCGCAAGCCCAGCAAAAATACAAAAAGAAGGATTGGGATCGAGACGGGAAAAAAAACTATGCAGACTTTTTTATTCATCTTTGGAAATCCGTTGACGCAAATGGCGAACCAATCCCGGTAGAGCTAATTCCCAAAAAACTTGCCTTTGCAACCGGACACGGCCGTACAATTCACGGCTACTATTTCCGCGATTTGCATGACCGTTCTTTGCCGGTGAAAGAGCAAGCAAGAAAGCTGGATTATGAAAAAGAGTGGGCTATCTTTGGCGCTCCTGCCCGGTACGCTGCAACAGGCTTCATAATGTTCTTGGCAGATAATTCCGGCCGAATTTTCGCAAAAAATCAAAGAGCAATCCTCTCAGATTATCCGTATGACCCTATTTCCGATGGATGGTCAGAGATTAAGGGGGTTAAACAGTTGGCAAATTTGCAGAAAATGGCTTATACTACAAAATAATACAAGACTCTTGGCAGGTTATTGGGAGATTTATGAAAATGGAAAAAATCCGCACGCATTGTAAGCATTCAAGACAGTTGCACGTCTTAGCTCGGCAGAGTGGCTTTTCCTTAATTGAGCTGCTGGTAGTAATTTCAATCATTGCGCTGTTGATGGGCATATTCCTTCCCTCGCTTAGCAAAGCACGCGAGGCAGGACGTACGGCCGTGTGTTTGGCCAATGTCAGGCGGATTTCTATGGCCGGCTACATATATGTCCTTGAAAATGATGCAAGGTTCCCGCCGTTTCGAATGATGAAAGCTCATCCCACCGACCCCGCTGATTTTGTTAATAAATACGGCCGGGTAAAACCCCGCTGGCAGTGGTTTTTTGACCACGGCATAGGGCCTGTAATTAACCCGGCGCCTTACGTTGTTAATCCCGGCGACACGTTTGATGACAGTGACACACTGGTTATGACTAACGATTACTTTATGTGCCCTTCATTCAGGCACGGGAATTTTAACAAATGCGACATCCGCAACGGTTCCTACGGATACAACTATCAATATTTGGGCAACGCCCGCATAAGGAATGACAAATTTGAAAATTTCCCGGTCTACCTCGGGAGAATCCGACGGCCTGCTGATACTATTATGATTGCCGATAGCCGAGGTGCTCGGGGCGAGACCGGACCGGCCGGTATACGTCACGGCCTGCACGCGTACACGCTTGACCCACCGAGAATAGCACGCAGTGTAGGGGCCATTAATTTTGCCTGGCACTCGCGTCCGGAGCACTGGATGCAGCACTCACCCGCTGAGGCCCGCCACAGCGGCAAGGTCTGCGTTGCTTTCGTTGACGGCCACTCCGTAAAAATGGAGCTTGAGGAAATGGGCTACGCCCTCGATTCAGATGGTTATGTCATATGCGACCAGGGAAGCAACTGTTTGTGGACCGGAACCGCACGCGAGGAGCCGTAATCCGGTAAGATCGGCTGCACTGTGGACTTTTCCGCATCGGCAGCAAAATTTAAGAAGTTGTCAGCTTAGTTACGCTGATTTCTTTTTGCCTTTCGTGTCTTTCTTGCTTTTGCCAGAGGTTTTTGAATCTTCGGTTTTGGTTTCGGCTTTCTTTTTGGTATCGCTTGTATCGGCGGCGCCTTTTTCCTTTTTCTCAGCCTCTTTGTAGCTCTCACTTCTGTAGTCGGTCTCATAGAAACCGCTGCCCTTGAAGATAACGCCTGAGCCGACACCGATGAGCCGTTTCAATTTTCTCTTGCCGCACTTCGGGCATTTCCGTAGAGTTCTGGCGGTTATAGACTGAAACTGCTCGAACTCATACCCGCATTCTTCACATATATACTCATAGGTCGGCATAGTCACTCCGTATCGGTAGTTTCATATTCATCAACTGTTGGCTCTTGCGGCTCAGCCTCTTTTTCCTGTTCAACCGATGACAGTTTATTGACAATCACCTTGCTTGGCCGAATCACTCGTCCGTTCAGCTTATATCCTTTTTGAAACTCTTCGAGCACAATGTTTTCGGCCTGGTTCGGTTCCGCCCGTTGAGTCATTGCCTCGTGGACAGCAGGGTCAAACGTCTCACCCAACGCTTTTATCTGCTCCACACCGTGCGATTTGAAGATATCGAGCATTTGGTCATATATAATCTGAATGCCTTTGACAAGAACATCAACATCCTCGGCCGAGTCCGCATTTTGAAGCGTGTGCTCGAAATTGTCCAAGGCCGGCAGAAGTGTCTTTATAATCCTTTCCTTTTCGTAGTTAATAGTATCCGCAACCTGTTTGGGCGCTCGTTTTTGAAAGTTTGCGTAGTCTGCGCTGACACGCTGCAGCTTCGCGAAGAGCTCATCCTTTTCCTTCTGCAAGCCCTCAATCTGCTCGCGAAGTTCTTCTAACTCACTCTTCTTCGCTTCAGCTTGTTTTTGTTCTCTTGTCTTTTCTTTACCTTTCTGCTTCATCAGTTGTTACCAAAATATTTCTTTAGTTTCTCGAAAAAGCTCTTGGAACGGGGCGAAATCCTCTTATTCTCCGTTTTCGCGAATTCCTGCAGCAGCTCTTGCTGTTTGGCGTTTAATTTCGTTGGAGTTTCGACAGTTATTTGCACCAGTTCGTCGCCGGTTCGGCCTGTCCGCATATCCGGCAGCCCCTCGCCCTTTATTCTAAAGACGCTTCCGTATTGTGTCCCTGGCGGGATTTTCAGGCCCCTTGTACCGTTCAGACTCGGCACGTCAATCGTCGTGCCCAGAGCAGCCTGCGTGAAACTTATGGGGACAACGGCGATAAGGTCGTTCCTATCCCGCTGCAGGAACTCGTGCGGCTTTACTCTGATGTAGCAGTACAAATCGCCTCTTGGCCCGCTGTACCGGCCCGGCTCGCCTTCGCCCGCAACTCTTATTCCCTGTCCCTCATGAACACCGGCAGGAATTTTAACATTGACGACTCTCTTTTTAGGTACTCTACCGGTCCCTTTGCATTTTTTGCACGGATTGGTAATCACTTGGCCGCTGCCTCTGCATTGCGGACACGTTGAAATCATCTGGAAAAAGCCGCCGCCTCTTGTCACTTGCCCGCTTCCGCCACAGCTTGGACATCTGCCGGGCGAGGTCCCTTTGGCAGAGCCGCTGCCTGTGCATTCAGGGCACATATCCTGGCGCGTGAATTCGATGGTTTTTTCGGCGCCTTTGGCAACATCGGTCAGCGTCAGGTCGACAGCAGTTTCCAGGTCGTAGCCGCGAGCGGGGCCGGTCCGCCTTCTTCTTCGCCCTCCCATGCCAAAGATGTCGGAGAAGTCACCGAATCCGAATATATCTTCAAAGATACTACCGATGTCCTGCCATTTGATATGCGTGTAGTCACGCATACCCATTCCGCGCAGGCCGTCGTGGCCGAACTGGTCGTACCGTCGGCGCTTCTCAGGGTCGCTCAAAACCTCATAGGCCTCGGCGCACTCCTTGAACTTGGCCTCGGCCGTTTCGTCGTCGGGGTTCTTGTCGGGATGGTACTTCATCGCCATCCGCCGATACGCCCGTTTTATATCGTCGGCGGACGCGTTTTTCTTTACTCCCAGAACTTCGTAATAGTCTCGCTTCGCCATTTTCTCGTATCGCGTTAAAGCTTTTTGAGTAGAGACGCAATACGTTAACTTACTGCGCCTTGCACAGGCTCTTCGTCTTTCTCTTTTAAATCGGTTATCAGCACGTTAGTAGTTAACATCAGCCCTGCTACCGAAGCAGCATTTTGCAAGGCGGTCCTGGCAACCTTCGCAGGGTCGATAATCCCGGCCTTGAACATATTGACGAATCGGCCGGTATTGGCGTCATAACCAATATTCTTGTCCTTTTCCAGTTTCTCCAGAAGCTGCGCGACGACTACGTCACCCGGCTCACCTGAGTTTTCCACGATTTGAGCCGTTGGCGCTTTTAAGGCATTAGTAACAATGTCAAAGCCGAGCTTTTCATCGCCTTTGACCTTTGCCCTGGCCTTTTGCACTTCAGGTATGGCACGCAGGAAAACAACGCCCCCACCCATAACCACGCCTTCCTCGGTCGCTGCTCGTGTGGCGTGAAGCGCATCCTGCAGCAGGTCCTTGCGCTCCTTCATTTCTGTTTCCGTTGCAGCCCCTGCCTTGATAACGGCTACGCCGCCGGTCAGTTTTGCAAGTCGTTCCTGCAGCTTTTCACGGTCGTAGTCACTGGTTGACTTTTCGATTTGGTTGCGGATTTGTGTGCAGCGGGCATCTATGTCCTTCTTCTTGCCGGCCCCTTCGATTACCGTGGTTGCCTCCTTGTCCACAACTATCTTTTTGGCCTGGCCCAATTGTGAAAGCTCGATGCTCTCCAGCTTGATACCCAAATCCTCTGTAATTACCTGCCCGCCTGTCAGGACTGCCATATCGGCCAACATCGCTTTTCTGCGGTCGCCGAAGCCCGGCGCCTTGACGGCGCAGATTTTCAGAATACCCTGCAGGCGGTTAATCACCATCGCTGCAAGCGCCTCACCCTCGACGTCCTCGGCAACAACCAATAGCGGCCTGGCTACCTGAGCGACTTTCTCCAGCAGCGGTATGAGCTCCCGAACGTTCGATATCTTCTTTTCGTGAAGCAGGATATAAGCGTCCTCAAGGACGGCTTCGAGCGTCTCGGCGTTGGTCATAAAGTACGGGGATATGTACCCCTTTTCAAACTGCATACCCTCGACAACCGTCAGCTCGTTTTCCATTCCTTTGCCTTCTTCGACTTCGATGACCCCTTCTCTGCCAACCTCGTCCATAGCTTCGGCCAAAATTTCGCCGACCTCTGCATCATTGTTTGCGCTGATGGTCGCAACCTTTGCAATGTCGTTATGACCCTTCACTGGGATGCTTATCGATTCGACAAAGTCAGTGACAACTTCGACTGCCTTGCTGATTCCCCGCTGGATGGCCATAGGATTTGTGCCGGCGGTTACATACTTTAACCCCGCGGTGTATATTGCCTCAGCAAGGACGGTTGAAGTTGTCGTACCGTCCCCGACTACATCAGAAGTCTTACTGGCAACCTGGTTGACCATCTTCGCGCCCATATTCTTGAACGGTTCCGGAAGCTCGATCTCCTTGCTTACCGATACACCGTCCTTTGTTACCTTTGGAGAGCCCCAGCTTTTTTGAAGGATAACGTTCCTGCCGGTCGGCCCCAGAGTTATTTTTACCGCCGCGGCTAATTGTGCCAAACCGTCTTTGAGATGCGCCCGTGCTGTTTCATCAAACATTAATTGCTTTGCCATTTTGCATTACCTCTTACTATTGACTAATGAACATTTGCATTTTTACTTTTCGATAATACCTAAGATGTCACTTTCCCGCAGAACTACGTATTTTTCCTGGTCGATTTCAACCTCGCTTCCGATGTATTTGCCATAGATAACTTTGTCCTTTTTCTTTACAGACATCTTGGCGCGTTTGCCGTCATTGAGCAGTTTACCCGGCCCGAGGGCCACGATTTTTCCGATTTGTGGTTTCTCCTTTGCCGTGTCCGGCAGAATGATGCCGCCGACTGTTTTCTCTTCAGCGTCGGATTGCTTCACTACAACTCTATCATCCAGGGGTCTAAGTTTCATAACTTACTCCTTAACTTCAATTCTTCCACTAATTCTTAATTTCCAAATTTCCTCTAACTTCCAACACGACAACAGTATCGATTTCATCGGGTGCCTTTGTGGGTACCGCGATGGTAGCTTTGTCCTGTTTTCTAAAGTAAATTGATAGTCCAACGCTTTTATCTGCAAGTAGATAGGCTTTTTTGACCTTTTCTTTCGGACAGGGCACTTCCAGTTTGCCGTCCGTGGGCCAATCGAAAACGTGCAGATACAACTTGCCGGGCTTTGCCGTGCATCGGCCCCAGGGCAGTCGTCCAATTGGACTGCCCGATGTTCCGTAAATGCTTTCGCCGTTCTTCTCAAGCCATTTTCCCATCGCACGCAGCCGCTCAACGCTGGGTTGAGGAATTACCCCTTCGCCGGTAGGACCAACGTTTAACAGGTAATTGCCGCCCTTGCCGGCAATATCGACAAGCATCCGAATCAGTTTCTTGGTGGATTTCCACTTCTGGTCATTTTTACTGTATCCATACGTTTTATTTATCGTTCCGGGATTCTCCCAGCCGTAAGGTAGCAATTCATCGGCAACCTCGTTATCGTCCATTGACCTGTAATCGCCCCATTTGAAGCTCTTCCAATCACCCAGCCGGCTGTTGATTAGGCAATACGGCTGTAACTCGCGAACCATTGCTATAATTTCCTCATTCTGCTCAGCCGTTTTTGTACCCACACCGTCGAACCAGATAATCGCAATCGGCCCATATTGTGTTAGTATTTCCCTCACCTGCGGCAAGGCCTTTTCACGAAGGTACTTGTTAAAATCCTTTTTGCTGTCATCAGGGTAATCCCACGTGTTACCTTCTCCCTGGTTGGCGCAAAACGCGTCGGGATGATGCCAGTCACGGTCTATGGAGTAGTAACAGCCGAATTTAATACCTTCTTTCCGGCAGGCCTCGGCAAGTTCCTTAATCGGGTCACGCTTGAATGGCGTGGCATCCACAATGTTGTAGGGACTGACTTTTGAATGATACATCGCAAAGCCATCGTGATGCTTCGAGCCAATCACCATATACTTCATACCCGCATCTTTTGCTAACTTGACCCATTCTTCGGCGTTGAACTTGACAGGATTGAATTGCCCGGTCAGTTGCTCGTATTCCCTGACGGGAATTTTCTTCTTGTGCATAATCCATTCGCTGTAGCCGCGGGCTTTTTCCCCTTTCCACTCGCCTGCGGGAACAGAGTACAGCCCCCAGTGAATGAACATCCCAAACTTTGCCTCTTTCCACCACTTGATTCGTTCTTCGTTGCTTGGAATAGGCTTAGTTTTCCTGGCAGTTATTTGTGAGCAATTCAAGGACATCAAGGAACATCCGACGGCTACTAACATTAGCGCACTTATCAAAACCCGGTGGGTCGTTCTATTCCTCATTCTTTTCATTCCGTAAGTTTCCAGTTCCTCTGCAGAGTACCTGTTTGCTTCCTGAGTCCCTTGTCAACAGTTGCGGGCAGAATGGTACTACATCATACCCATACCACCGCCCATACCGCCCATGCCACCACCCATACCACCCATGCCACCGCCCATGCCACCGCCCATACCACCGCCCATACCAGGGTGTCCGGGCGGCATTTCCTCTTTTTCTTTTGGCTTTTCGGTGACAAGGCAGTCGGTCGTCAGCAGCAGGCCGGCTATACTCACGCCATTTTGCAGAGCAATTCGTGTTACCTTTGCCGGGTCGATAACGCCGGCTTTCGTCAGGTCCTCGTATTTATCGGTGTCGGCGTTATAGCCGAAGCCGCCTTTGCCTTCGCTGACCTTGTTAACAACTAAATTCGGCGTGGTGCCGGCGTTGGCGGCGATGTAGTAGCAGGGCATTGGCAGGGCTTTAGCAACTATATCTGCGCCGGTCTGTTCGTCACCTTTCAGTTTCAATTGCTTCACGGTATCAATACAGCGAATAAGCGCTACGCCTCCGCCGGGAACAATGCCTTCTTCAATCGCGGCCCGTGTGGCGTGCAGGGCATCCTCGATTCGAGCTTTCCTCTCTTTCATTTCCGTTTCACTGGCGGCCCCGACATTGATTTGAGCTACGCCGCCGGTCAGCTTCGCCAGTCGTTCCTGCAGTTTCTCGCGGTCATAATCGCTGGTTGTGGTTTTTATTTCACCCTGGATTTGCTTGATTCTGCCGTTGATGGCTTCCTGGCTGCCGGCACCTTCAATTATGATTGTGTTGTCATTGTCGATAGTTACTTTTTTGGCTTGGCCGAGTTGTTTGACGCTGACGTTTTCCAACTCAATACCTAAATCCTTGAAAATCGGCTCAGCACCCGTCAGCGTTGCAATGTCGGTCAGCATTGCTTTTCTGCGGTCGCCGTAGCCCGGTGCTTTTACCGCGGCAACCTGCAGGACGCCCCTTAGCTTGTTAACCACCAATGTTGCTAATGCTTCGCTCTCGAGGTCCTCAGTGATAATCAGCAGCGGTCTCTTGCTCTTTGCGGTCTTTTCCAGCAACGGTATGAGCTTGGCAACGCTGCTGATTTTGTCCTCGTGAACGAGGAGGTAGGGTTTTTCGAGCTCGCAGACCATATTGTCGGGGTCGGTTACGAAATGCGGAGAGAGGTAGCCGCGGTCGAACTGCATGCCTTCGACAAAATCGACGGTTGTGTCAAGACTTTTGCCTTCCTCAACAGTTATGACACCGTCCTTGCCGACCCGCTGGAATGCGGCAGCCATAATCTTTCCGATTTCGACATCATTATTTGCCGAGACCGAGGCGATATTGATTATGTCGTCCTTTTTTGTGATATCGATGGGTTTTGCGAGGGAGGTCAGCTTGTCGGTTATAGCCTTAGCGGCCTTTTTCATACCGCGGTTCAGGGCCATAGCATCGGCGCCGGCTGCGAGATTTCGATATGCCTCTTTGAAAATCGCTTCCGCCAGGACGGTAGCAGTTGTTGTTCCATCGCCGGCGACTTTTGAGGTTTTGCTTGCGGCTTCTCTTACCAGCATTGCGCCGAGGTTTTCGCCCTTGTCGGTAAGCTCAATTTCCTCGGCGACCGTCACGCCGTCTTTGGTAACGGTGGGGCCGCCCCAACTCTTGTCAATAACAGCATTTCGGCCGCGTGGCCCGAGGGTTGATTTTACTGCTGAAGCGAGTTTTTCGACGCCGGCCAGCAGTGCGGCGCGGGCGTCAGATTCGTATGCCAATTGTTTGACTGCCATAATTGCTTGTCTCCTTATTCAGCGTTTTTGATGGTTAAATTTTCAATAAGACCGCCTAATCTTATCAAAAGTGCAAACGGAGTGCCAGCTTTTGTCGGGGCAATGGAGTATTTGGAGGTGTTCTGCCATAAGTTCGTAGTTATTGGGCACTTACAAAATGCAAAATTGTGTATAGTCGAGCTTTGCAAGCGGATTTTGGCTGCCAAGAATGCAGCTTTTGGCATAAGAGAAGGGTGGTGGTCACGCCAATTTGACAGTTGGCAGAGGGAGAAGTAAAAAGGCAAAAGTAAAAAGCCATAGACGAATCGCCATCTGAATGTTCGGCCGGGGTGAAAATGGACCGTTGGTGATGCCGGAATATGCGGGAAATTGGGTGGTAAATTCTACTGATTTTTTGGGGGGATGTGGGTTTTTGGGAGATAAGTTCGGGTGATTTTGGGGGCAATCGTTGTTTTTGAGCGAAAAATGGGGGTGGTGAAGTTAGTTTGCAGGGTTTGGGCAAAATAGGCAAGAAAAATTTGGTAAAAAATAAAAATGCAAAAATACAGAGCAAAATGGGAAAATGGGGGGCCGGGGGTCAGGGATCAGGGGGAAAAGCGTAGAGCGTGCAGCGGGTAGCGGATAGGCAAGGAAAATCAAATATTAAAAATAAAAAAGCAAAAATACATATCAAAATTCAAAAATGGGGTGAAGCGGGTCGCGTTCAGGCACGGGTTATATGGCGGCGTTTGGCCGCTAATCGATATCGAGTTGCCTGGATACAGATTTAAAATCA
>CAZOUM010000061.1:0-15722 GCA_964582985.1 uncultured Pirellulales bacterium
GTGGCTGAAAAACTGGGAGTACATATAGAAAACCATGGTCCTATGACGAACTACTTGCTCGCAAAACAAGGCGGCGGTCCCGCTCAATTCGAGTCAATACAAAGGATACTCGTGTGAGATACTTTAGATTCTGTTCCCTGATAATTGTACTGGCGGCAGCGGTCTTTATGCTTCTGACATGCAAGCAGAAAACGCCGCCCCGCCAGAATCCTAATGTCGATGATGAACCGCTGCTGCTGCTCGACGAGCCTCCGCTGCTGCTCGAGAACGGCAATGATGAAGAACTGCCCCCACCGGAAGGGCCTGTAGCCGACAACAGCCGCTGCCACGTCTGCCATATAAATTATGCAGATGAAGAGTTGGCCGTTCGTCACGCCCGGGCCAACATCAGTTGCGAGCAGTGTCACGGCCCCTGCGATGCCCACTGCTCCGACGAAGACAACGTTACACCGCCTGATATTATGTATCCGTTAGAGAAAATCAACTCATCCTGTATGGCTTGTCACTCGAAGGATACTATCGACATCCAGCCGCACGAACACGTTCTGGCCGGCACCGCCACCGAGAAAAAATACTGCACTGACTGTCACGGTAAACATCGTTTGAGCTATCGAACGCGAAAATGGGACAAAACAACCGGCGAACTGGTCGAGGACGATAAAGTCCGTATGACAACCGACGAGATGCTTGAACAAAAGTAGGCCCGCTTATTTCGACCCCGACTTCACATATATGTAAGGTAATGGATAAAATCAGAAATTTGATAGCACACGTCCTACGGATGCAATTTAAAGGGGGTCGATATGACTGATTCAACCGTAACTAAAACAATTTCCTGGCCGAGAAGTTAGAGTAAGCAGCCCGCCCGGGCGGACTATGCCCTGATTTGTTGTTGCCTTTACCGACAATACTGACCACAATATCACACGACAGCAGCGGGATTGACAGCGTTGATGCGGACACCAACGGTAACATAGTATGAACTGAATCGGCATTGGGATAATATACAGGACCAGAGGGGTGACTTGTTTGTCGGCATATGATACCTCCAGCAAAGGAGGACGCATGGCCGGAAAGCCATCCTGCGTGACTATCCGTCATCGGACAAAAAGAAAGGGGTGCTTCATGAATGTACAAAGCAAGACTCGGAAACCTTCGACCTCCCGCCGTGAGTTCCTCAAGCAAACCTCCGGTGCGTTAGCGGGCGCGGCGCTGGCCAGCGCCATTGGCGCGCGGGCCTATGCCGCTGAGCAGAACACGATCAAGATCGCTCTGGTGGGGTGCGGTGGACGCGGGACCGGCGCTGCAGCCAACGCCCTGTCGACCAAGGGGCCGACTGAACTGGAGGCGATGGCCGACGTGTTCGCCAGCCGCTTGCAAACGAGCTTCAAGAGTCTATCCAAACAGCTCGCTCGGCAGGTGGATGTTCCTCAGGAGAGGCAGCTACTCGGCCTGGATGCATACAAGAAGGCCATTGACGCCATCGCACCGGGCGGGGTGGTCATCTTGGCCACGCCTCCGGCGTTTCGCCCGATGCACCTCGAATACGCGGTGGCCAGAGGCTGCCACGTGTTCATGGAGAAGTCGTTCGCGGTCGATGCCCCGGGCATTCGCCGCGTGCTCAAGGCCGGCGAGCAGGCCACAAAAAAGAATCTTAAGATCGCCGGCGGCTTGATGAGTCGCCACTACGAGCCGCTGGAACAGGCGATCCACCAACTGCATGAAGGTGTCATCGGCGACATCATTACCTGCTGGGCCTACCGCGAGCACGGGCCGGTGGGGTTCGCTCCGAAATCGCCCGGGATGAGCGAACTGGCCCACCAGATCCGCAACTACTCCTGCTTCACCTGGCTCAACGGCAGCTTTATCCTCGACTGGCTGATCCACAACATCGACGTGTGCTGCTGGTGCAAGAACGCCTGGCCGGTATCGGCCCAGGGTCAAGGAGGACGACAAGTCCGCAGCCAGCCGGACCAGTTGTTCGACCACTATTCAGTGGAATACACTTTTCGCGACGGTACGCGACTGCTGGCTCAAGGCCGACACATGGATAACTGCTGGGGCTTCTTCGGCGACGTGATCCACGGCTCGAAAGGCTCGGCAGTCCTCGGCGAAGGAATCACCAGACCCCGCATTTTCAAAGGCCACGAACAGACATCCGAGAATGTGATCTGGCAGTACGACGGGCCGCGATGCAATGCGTATCAAGTTGAGCACGACCTGCTGTTCGAGGCGATCCGCGAGGACAAGCCCTACAACGAGACCGAACGGAGCGCCTACGCCGCGATGGCCGGCATCCTCGGACGCATGGCCGCCGAGTCTGGCCAGATTATCACGTGGGAACAGGCGTTAGCTTCGAACCTGGAGCTGGCCCCGGGCCTGGACTGGTACACGATGGACTCCGACCCGCCGGTCAAGCCCAACGCTCAAGGCGGCTACCCCATCGCTATGCCCGGACAGACGAAGGTGCTGTAGAGTTAGAGATGCAGGATGGACAGCTTCTTTCAAGCTGCCCATGCGGTTCGTGAAAGACAAATAGGCGAGATGGGCCAGGACAAATCAGTGCGTGTGAAGACGAGTTCCAGAGTAAGAGTATTAGGAAGACGCAGGCCTGTAAATGGCAAGGCTTGAGGTTATATCTCTGACAAAATGGTATGGCTCGGCCAAAGGGGTCGAGGATGTGAGCTTTGCCATCGAACAGGGTGAGGTCTTTGGTTATCTCGGGCCGAACGGCTCGGGCAAGACAACGACTATCCGGTGCATCATGGGGCTGCTCAAGCCAACAAGTGGCCAGGCTCGCGTATTGGGACAGCGTGTGGTAGCAGGCAGAGCCACGCAGCACTCGCGCATCGGTTACTTACCTGGGGAATTTCGCATCTGGGGGGGGCTTAGTGCGCGGCGTTCCCTGCGCGTTTTGGCCGCATTGGGCAGCAGCGATCGCGCCAAGACCCGACGTGAGGAACTGGCTGAGAGGCTTGAGCTGGACCTGGACCGCCGCGTGGGTGACCTCTCCAAGGGCAATCGCCAGAAGGTCGGGGTAGTCTATGCTTTTCAACACGAACGGGATGTGCTGATACTCGATGAGCCGACAATCGGGCTTGACCCGCTGGTTAGTCAGACTGTGCATGATATCATTCGAGAGGCCGCCGACAATGGAGCGACGGTTTTACTTTCGTCGCATGACCTAAGCGAAGTCTCAGTAGTATGCAGCAGGGCAGGTATATTGCGGCGGGGCAAATTAGTTGAGCTGGCGCCTATATCGCAAATCATTCAGCAAGGGCAAAAGCAGCTGAAGGTCTGGTTTGTAGAAGGTACCGAAGTTCCGAGCCTGCCGGTTGAGCAATTGGGAGGCGTTCGAGAGATTAAACGAAAAGGGCAGATGCTCCATATAGCATATCAGGGTAAAGCTGATACTATGTTGAAATGGCTGGCACAATTTCCAGTCAATCGTATTTCCACAACTCAGACGTCTTTGGAAGAAGCTTTTATGCAATACTACAGCGACAGTTCAGGACGGAACGGAGGGACCTCATGAAGAAGAAGTCGCGAGTATCTTTTCCATTGGCATTACTGCGGTTCTGGCTCTGGCGGATTTTGTGGTTATGGCTGCTGGTCGGTTTTTTTATTTTTATTATACAGGTCATTGAATGCAGCATTGCTCAGGACAATGAAAAGGTCAAGCTCATGCTGGACTTATTTGAAAAGATGCCTGGCTTTATAAAAAATGCTGTAGGCGGCGAGATTCTGGAAGTTGGCAACATCACCGGATTCATCGCTATAGGTTATCAGCATCCATTAGTGCTAACTCTTTTTATGATTTTTGCCGTGTGTGTACCGACCGGACTTTTAGCTGGTCATGTACAAAGCGGGACGATGGAACTTATACTGAGCCGGTCGGTAACTAAAAACCAAGTTTACGTATGCGCCTGCATCTTAACGCTCGTTGGAATGTTGGCGTTGGTGGTCTTTATGTTTTTCGGTACTGTTGTTGGGATAAATGTTTGCAGTTTTGACCAGGAGGTTTCTCTTTGGCCATTTTTTAGAGCCGCTATTGTCGGCGGTTTACTCTCAGGAACGGCCGCTGGCGTGTCATTGTTGGCAGCAGCTGTATTTCGTAATCGCGGCAGGGCAGTTGGTTTAGCGATGGCTTTTTTCATAGTTAATTACTTTATAGACCTTATTGCCGAATGGTGGCCTCGAGCAAAATTCCTGGGGCCGAGTTCGATATTTTATTATGTCGATCCGCCGAAAATTCTATTAGGGACCACTTGGCCGATACGTGATATGTGTGTTTTATCATCGGTGCTTGTCATCACGGTTATAGCGGGTGGCATCATCTGGCACCGCCGCGACCTGCCGTTGTGAACGCCGCTCGTTGGACTACGGCGGTTTTCCGCTGCTCCAACAGTACCGTACAAACGACTGGACTGCATCTGTCAGATTAATTACTATGCATCGGATATAATTGACAAGGCAGTGATTGTAAAGGAGGTAGCTATGAACAGACGTGACTTTATCAAGAAGAGTGGTCTTGGGGCCCTGGCCTTAGGCTTGGCAGGTCCGACTGTAGCGAATGCTGTATCCGGCGGTGCTGCGCGAAAGCAAATAGAGTGGTCCATCAAACGAAAGAAATGGCAGTCGCTCGGACCGTTCGATTTTGTTCCGCAACTGGACGAGGGGCAACAATGGGCTAACCGCAGCCTGATAAAGTACGGCACGGTCGAGCCGCCAAACGGGGGCTTGCGCAGCATGAGGTCCGCCTGCATGCCCGCAGAATCGTGCGCACACTATTACGCAATGACAGGTGACGCCATAACGCTAAGGGCTCTGAAAGCGGCGGTGAGAACCTTTCGTAAATACCGTCACAAGGCCCGCGCCCATCGGGTGTCGTACGAAGAGATTAAAAAGCCCGTCGAAATTGATTTCAAGGGTCTTACCGAAGAAGAACCGACAATCGAATACGAGATGATTTCGTGTCACGTCGGTCGCAACATGCGCGGCATGCGTGCCGCCGCTCACGCGTTACAAGACGAGCAGCTTCTCCGCGAAGTGGCCGAAGAACTCAACTGGTGGATTGATAATCCGATTGCGTTCAACCGCGAAAAACACTTCTTCGATGCAAGAGTATTCCTCGATGAGAACGGCAAGACCATCGGCTCCGAGAGAAAGTACACGATGAATATGGGCGGCTCGCTGGCCTGTGCAATGTGGCTGGTCGGCAATGACCTCGGTGACCAGCGGCTGAAGGATTACGGCGAGGACCAGGTCATCAACGGCATCGCGCCTCACCAGCTCGACAACGGCTACTTCCCCTACAATATCAAGCACAAGTATAAACTAAGGGACGGGATAGCGCTTGATTCGAACTACTACCACGCCCTGACACTGCAGGTAATCAGCTCCCTCTTAGCCTATCGAGAGTGGCGCAGCAAGCCGAAGTATGTCGAGATGATGCGGCGAGGGACCAAGTATCTGCGCAAACTAATCCAGGATAACGGTGTGGTCAAACACCCGGGACACATTGACGTTATCCGCGCCAAGGAGCTGAATTTCTGCCCGAAGCAGCCGTTTGGGATAACATCCGACTCGGTCCTGACCCACACGCGGATATACAAATATCTCGGTGACAAAGAGGCACTGGCCGCGGCTGCAAAGAACCTGCGATGGATGCACTGGAACTCGCCGAGCTGTATCCCTTTTTTGACTACCGACTCGAAGCTCGGTATGGAACACGTCGCCAGCGAGTGGGGCTTCAGTCATAGTTTCCGCCAGATTATGCTTGCAGCGTGGGAGGGAATGCACCTAAATCGCAAGGGTATCAGAGACGTCGAGGTCGTATTTCTTGCATGAAGGCGATGGGCTGACTGCTTCGCTGTGGTTTCGCTTAGCTTAGCGGTCGGTGTAAATCAGCCTGAGCTTGATTTCGGGATGGTTTTGCACCTGCCATAGTTTCAACAAAGCCATCATCATTGTGTCACCGCGGGTGATAGCCTCGTAATGTTCAAAACCTACCGCAACACGCGGCAGCGGTGACATATCCAGAAATGTCTTGATTCCGATATCCGCAAACTTGTCTGCACGCTCCAAAAACTTCTTGTCACCGGACAGCTCATACGCTGCCGTCATCAGCAGAACAACATCGCCTATGACCCCCGGCTTCCGAATCGCATCAGCCGGCGGATCATTTTTCAGATACCGCCGAGCACACACCATGATAAGTCGCTTATAACCATCCCGAATTTGTCCCGGTGACAACTGCTTCCACCGCTCGTAGCATATCAACGCAACCTGCGCCTCTGTCGCCGTGCCGTAATGAAAATCCCAGATCGGGCAATACGAACGCCCGGTCTTAAACGCCTTCATCGTACTGACGCCGCCGAGGTCCACGAACAAATGCTCCGAATTCTCCCCAAGGCCTTCATGGAACTTCAAAAAGTGCTCATCCTCGGTATGTGCGAAGTCCGTCATCATCTGCTTTAGTTCCCCGTCAATGTACTTCGCAGCATCGTGCAGGTCTATCGCCAGCGACAGCGTCCCTGCAACATGCGAATGAAGCCCCCCAATCCGCGGATCATGCGACAATTTAACCTCCTCGCCTATAATATCACTAAGCAACTTATTAACCGAATTCGGGACCCTGTCCATCGGCAGAAAATTCGTAATCGGATGACGGCTTGCCTCCTTGAATATCAAAACCCGCTCTATCGCCTTCAAGAAGACCGGATTCTTCGTCTCCTTATACGCATGCCCCCACGTCGCAATATAAAATCCGGCATGCCGCGAGATGTTGCACCTGCGCCCCGGCCCGTGTACCGACCATTTCGCGTGCCGATTGAAATCGCCTGAATGATTGTATACCTGGTGGTCCCACAGTCCTTTGGCGAACTTCTCGCAAGCCTCGGACGCAAGTGTAAATGATCGGTCCCACAAAACCCATGGCCTGTAGAACTCGTGAATATCTCTGCCCTTGCACCGCTCCGCTTCCACATCCCAGTGAAGATGCTCGCCCCAGGCGAATAAGCCTGTACTTCGACTATGACAGTTTTCGAAAAACCATTTCAGCGCTTTATCGGCCTGGCGCTCGTACCTTTTATCACCTGTTAATTTAGTCAGAGCATACAGCGTCTGATAGAGATTGAGGTCATGATGAGGATTGGCTCCGTACGCCCGGTCGCCTTCACGAATTCCTTGTCCCTTAAGCTTGCGTCGTACGAACTGCTTACTCTTGAGGTCTATGCCTCCGGCCAGGAAGACAGGTGACCTGATTTGCCCATAGCTGTCCCGCCCGTGCTCGATAAGAGTGTCGGCGTAAGCTTTGACAGCATTAAGATATTCAGGATGAACCGACTTTCCCGGCGGCCCACAAGCTGCAAAACGCGGCGCGATAATAATCGCACAACTAAAAACGATAGCATTAAGTGGCTTCACCAATTGTTTGCCTCAAACAACAATTTTCAACCAAGGTCGTAAAAAGATTGCAACGCTATATCAGCGTTAGTAAGGGTTCGACGGCATCATCTCCCATGCTTTCAGCGTCGGGACCTTTGTTGAGCCGCCTTTTGAGAACAAGACCACGCCTATGCTGTCTTTGCGAGTCGGATAGATTCGCCGCATCACCGCCTGGCGATTATTGGCAAAGACTTCGACGACCGATTTATCCACAAACACTCTCAGCTTCAAAGGTTCACCAGCCTTTAGTTCAAAAGGCCCTGCCTCGACGGATTTGGGCCCTTCTCCAAGGCTTGACTTGTTGGTATCTATCTTTAGTTTCTTTTCTTTTGCATCGTAGAAGACAAGCGTTTCTTCCGCAGCGTCCGGGGCGACGCATACCTTAACGCCGAACTGCTCGGCGCCATCGGGGACCATCTCGACCAATAACTCAATACTGTCTCCGTGGACGTCCTTCAACCGCATCTCGGAGCTGGTCTTGATAGTCAAATTATGAATTTGTTTGGGATTGTAGCGCAGAACCTCCAGTTCCTTCGGCGGCCACATCCGCAGCATGCCATCTTCTCCCAATGCCAGAACGCGAGGCAGGCTGAATGTGCCCGACCAGCCGCTGGCTCTGCGTGTTCCCTTTTTCCTGCCATCGAATATCCAGGCCCACATGATGCGTCGTCCCCTGTCGTCGAGCAGGCTCTCCGGGGCGAAATAGTCATTGTCCACCCAGCTCATTTTCTCGTGGAATTCGGGATAGAACTTCTCGTTCTTCCACTGCCCCAGGTAATAGCGACAGCCGAGGCGGTGACTTATGCACAGAAGCATGTACTTGTCGCCGATCTTGAAGAGGTCCGCACAGGAGACATCTTCGTTGATGTCCACGTCGCCGATACTGTGGGCAAGTAGGTCGCCGACATACTTCCATTTGCCTTCCAGGCTGTTACACTTGGCGATTGCGGGCCTTTTCCCGCCGAAGATGGCGTAATACGTATTGCCCTCGAGCCAGCCGTACGGGTCCCATGAACGGTACTTGCCGTGATGAGGGTCGCCCTCTTTTGTTTTGGGAGTGATCAACGACAGCTTCTTCCATTCGTTCAACTCGTCGTCGAGCGCCACGGCCATGGTGTTACCCCTGCGTTGCTGGTCGTGGAAGCACATGGTCGGCACGCCTTTCTTGTTGATGAAGCAGTTTCCGCTATACATGCCGCCGATGAGTCCTGTTGGGTGGTGACGCCAGTGAACGAGGTCCAAGCTGGATATGTGTCCCCAACAGTGGCCATGTTCATTCTGAAAGATGTAAAACAGGTGATAGCGACCTTTCCAGAAGATGGCGCCGTTGACATCGAATGGCGAGGCCCTGCCTTCCGGTGCGACAAAGTGGTACCCCGGCCGATACCGGTCCCTCAGAAGTTTTTCCCGAAGGGCCCGAGTCCCCCCGATCATAATCTGCCTCTCCAGCGCCGGATCCATTTGGGTGAGAACTTGCGAGTCATCTTGCACCCCTGCGGCGCTGCAAAGGCATACGCATAGTACAACGGCTATCCCCTGCGCAGCCAATATACTTTGTTTCCATCCGCGTCTGTTCGTTCCGACACCACTTTTGCCTCCGCCGCTGAGAGGCGTTCCGCGAAGATAATTGCTATTCATATCTCACATCCTTTCTTTGGCTGAACTTCACTCTTTCGAAAACAATTCTACCTCTTTAGCCCACAATTTTTGGTTGACAGACAAACACAAGACGCGAAGGTCCGGCATTGCCTTTTTCTACTCTTTTTGACTTACCAGGTCAAGGTCCCAGATGGTCGCCGCAATATGCTGCTCAGGATGTTTCTCTGTCGTATAGTAGTACATAGTGACAATCTTACCGTCCGGCCTTTGCACACTGCGGGTGTACCCTATATCCCAGGTTCGGGCATCGTTGCGCAGAACAATCTCCAGGCCCCAGGTCTTGCCGTTGTCCTTGCTGATTCTGGCACGAATGCCCTGTGGTTCCCAACGATAGCGATAGGCCGAGCAAACTCCTCGATAGCCGTAGGTAACGCACAATCGTCCGTCCCGCAGCCTCACCAGGCTCGGCGGGTTGCCGTTGCTCTTGCCCGTATCAGCAACCTGGCTCAGGAATTCCCACGTCTGGCCATTGTCCTCTGATTGGTAAACATCTATCCAGCACTTCCTCATCTTATGTCCGCCGGAAATATCAACATCCAGCCTCCGACGCATGGCCGAAACCAAATGGTTCTTTGAACAGCGCACGGTTGATGGCATTACCGAACGTATCTTGAGAGGTTCGTCTGTCATCCACGAGACGAATCTAAACGTTTTCCCACCATCGGTGGTCCGGGCACAGAAAGCTCTGTCCTGCACCGCCGCCTCGACCCTCGGCTCTTTTGCTGACAAGAAAACTAAGCAATCCTTCTTGCTGTTGACGATATAGTCCGTTCGGGATGTTAGCCGCCGCTTCAACCCTAAATCCCCAAACTGATACGAACCCTCCCATTTCTTACCTCGGTCGTACGAGATGAAGAATTCTGAGCCGCCGCACCTCATAGCAAAGTCCGGATGGGCAAAGTTAATATTGCCTGGATACGCAGCCGCTTTACCGCCGTCGCCAAGAAAGTTGTCAGGGTCTTCGACTTTCCAGGTCTGGCCGCCGTCAAGACTTCTGGCAAGCAGACTTCGCCCGTTGCCGCCAATCGAATGACTGCAATCTTTCGGCACGTAGTCGGCCTGATGAAATCCAACCAGAATTTCATCTCCCCACGTCCAGACACCGTTGTTTGCGGGCCAGCCGCAGAATTTTCCCCGCTCATAACAGACTATAACGTGCTTGATAGCGGAGTCTTTGCCCCCGCCAAACAACCGCTTATCTGAATTGCCCTTCTTAACATCCGCCGAACACGGAGCAGCCACAAGCCGGCAAAGTATAAGCATCGACAGAGTAATCTTCTCCGTCATTGCATTTCCCTTCCAAAACCATGTATTCATTGTCCACGAGCATAGTGATTTTACAGACTAATACCTGCACTTGCAAGATTCTTGCCTGTACACTGGCAATTCCAGGACACATCTGCTATCCTGCGCCAAGCTGCGCGGTTCCAGCCGTGGTCATAACTTTTTTGCCAAACAGGAAACAGCAGAAAGGAGCGTGAACAATCGTGAAAACAATAAGAGTCAGCTTTGTCGAGTGGATGACGAGCTGCGTTACAATAGCAAACGCGTATACGACAAAACCAATCTCAGCCAACTTTCACAACTGAATTAGGAGGTTCGTAACAATGGGAAATAATTTATCGCGAAGAGAATTTGTTGGGGCTCTTGGTGCCGTCGGGATTACCATCGGCCTGACTTCTTGCAGGGACCGGCCGAGCCCAAAAACACCCAATATTGTATTTGTGACCGGCGACGATGAATACCGCTCCGAGGTCTCTATGCCGATGATTGCCAGGATTCTCGAGGCCCGGCACGGCTTCAAATGTACGGTCATTTACGCAGTTGACCCCAGCACCGGCAAGCGAAATCCCAAGCACCAGCAAAACATCGATGGCCTCGAAGCGCTAAAAACGGCAGACTTAGCGGTGTTCTTTCTGCGCTTCCGTGCACTGCCGGATGACCAGCTAAAGCTAATCCTCGACTACGTCAATTCCGGCAGACCCATCGTCGGCCTGCGCACCAGCACACACGCCTTCCGCTACCCCAAAGAGCACAAAAACGCGAAATACAACGCGGGCTTCGGGCGCGAGGTCTTTGGCCAGAAATGGATCACCCACGAAGGTAACAAATATGGCACCCGTGTACTGGCTGCGCTCAAAGACCACCCCATTATGCGCGGTATCACCCGGGAATTCTGGGTCCGGTCCTGGCTGTATAACGTCATACCTCTACACGGCGACTGCGTAACGCTTGCATTAGGGTATGCAACGGACACCGACACCGGGCCTGTTGACCCAGAGCAGAGGCACCCCAAGCGCAATGTCAAGGGCACACCCAGCCCAGTCGCCTGGACCAAGACTTACAAAGGCGCCAAAGTCTTCTACACCTCGTTGGGGCATCCCCAGGACTTTGAGGTAGAATCGACCCGCCGACTGCTCATTAACGGCATCTACTGGGCTCTGGGCAGGGAAGTGCCTGAAGGTGGTGCCAGCGCAGAGGTTCAGGGCGAATACATCGCTCCACCAGTTCATTGAGGCTGCATAGTACGGGCGGTTGCTACTCTGCGAAGTAACTCGCTACGTAGCACGAGTCGCGAACCGCCCCTACGCGGTTGCCCTCGCGCTTGCGGATAAAGCAATTGCGCAAAAAAAAATACGGAGCCGTCCTCCTCCCGCATGGCTCCGTACCGTATTTATGAACAAAATCGGCATTGCCGGACTTTTGACGCAAGCAATACCAATTTTGAGATTTATGCAATCGGGCGGGCCCTCCTCCTAAACATCTTATTCTTAGGATGCCCCGCCCAATTGTTCCAAATCAGGCGAAATAAAATAATCCCGCAAAGAATATGCCAGCAACGAAAGATTGCAGCAACAGACGCTCACACGCTTGCTTAACACCTTGATGCAAAGCTGGTTACATCTTCACACACGCTCTCGACAGCAAGTGCGGCCGGGGTCGGATTTTAACAGCGCGTTGTTTTTTGTCAACAAATACCATATCCAGCCAACCCATTTTGACATACGAAAGGCTTGCAAATCTTCTGACAATCACAGAATTTGCCTGGTGTTTACAAAAAACAACGCTGTGGTGTTGCTCGATGAGCGACCGTACGACACAAAAACAAGAGTTGATTCAAGGGGGCCAGCTTGACACCGGCTTACTTTATTGCCGGGGGACAACGCTTTGCCGAGCAAGTCCGCCCGCCCAAACCCCATAGCAGCCACCGGTCAAAAACCACTCTTTCGTCAGCTTGCACCCGGTCAAGCTCAAAAAGGCTGTATCTTCGCCAGGCCTTAACCTCCTCCGCAATCTGCTGCTCCTGCTGCTCCGGCAATTCAATCCTGACCAGCTCATCCGGGTCAACGCTCAAATCGTAAGCAAAGACCCTTTTGTTATCGGGGTTATAGATGAATTTGTGATTACCTTTGACAAAACCCACAGAGCTCTCCCACAGCCACCCTGCGAAGTACACCTTCCTGTCATCTGGAATATCAGCGAGCGCGTTAACACCGTCAAAGCCGGCAACGCTGATATCAAAGCCCAGCAGGGCCAACAAAGTAGGCGTCAAATCAACAGAGCCAACCGGCTCAAAAATTTTGCTGCCCGGCTCAACCAAATACGGGGCCCGTAGAACAAATGGTACGCGCACCACATCATCGAAGGGTATTCGCTCGTGCCCGTGCAGGCTGTGCTCGCCAAACGCTTCGCCGTGGTCGCTGACAACACAAAAGATGGTCTTGTCGGCTATCTTCAGTTTAGCAAGCTCGGCATCCAACGCAGCCAAAAATCGGTCTGTGTAATAAATCGTCCGCCAATACCGCTCCACCGGCTTATCTGTCAGTGCCGCCAATCGCTCGGGAATCTCGGCCTCAAACCACTCAGGGATATCATAGGGGTCGTGAGTAACCGAGCACATAATCGCCAACAGAAAAGGTCTCTTATCAGCTTTTATCCACTCGGCAATCGGTTTCAGTATCGCAAACTCGTCACAGGCCAGATAGGCGACAAAGGCGTTGGGGTCATTCAAATCTTCCCTGGCCCAGAATTTGTCGAAGCCGAGATTATGAACCAGCGCAGGCCGAGATTCAAAGTCACCCTTCGCCGACTGAAAAAACGCCGTTCGAAAATTCAACTTCTCTTTTAGGACCGTAGCAAGGCTGGCATACGGCTTGACCGCAGGAACCGTCTCAGCAAGGTCATGCGAAACCGAGGGGTACTTACCGGTCAGAAGTGAGAACAGCGCCTTTGTCGTATGCGTAAGTGACGACCGCGCATTCACAAACTCAGCACCCTCGTTAGCTAAAGTCAACAGATACGGCGTTAGATTCTCCGGTGGGGCAATCCCACAATCAGGCGTAATACGCCCGCTCCTACGTCCGTCCGCAAGTGAAGTGTACCTGTATTGAATCCCCTCAAGAACAACTATGACTATATTATGGTTTACCGGCTCCCGCCCCTCCAACAGCCCAATTCTTAGCTGGTCAAAAGCTGGTATTTTTCGCTTCTCACCGTCCGAACGAGCCTCAACTATGTACTCGTAAGCGGACGAAAAAAGACACGTCACAGCCCTTAATTGACAATTATAGTGCAGCCTTTCGAAGGGTACTTTTGCTGAGGCTCGCCCGCCCGCTCCGACGCGAGCAACAACCGCTACAAAGATAACAGGAAGATAAATGAAGATTCTATTGACAAACTGCCGACGGCTGTATATCAGCACCGGCGCCTTAACCAAAACGGAAAAGAAAAAGGCAAGGGCAATTGCACTTGGGCCGAGCAGAAGTACCGCTGCGACCGGCATCTTAACCAGATTATGCCCAACAATTGTGAATGAGTTTAGGGGGTCGCGAAATAACGGCAAAATGCTCGTCGGAAGGACCTGCATCCCTTTTCTTATCACCAGGCCCGCGCTCATAACCGACCATGTGCACACAAGCGCCGCAGCAAACGTAACTATCCGAACAACCCATCTCCGAGGCCAGCGAAAACAAACTGCAAGCAGGACAAATTCAATTCCTAACAATACAGCAATATCGTCAGGAATCCAGGAGAAGTAGTCACCCACCACACGGATGCGCCAGGCGTTAAAGAACTTTACCACCAGCGTACAAAACAATGCCCCCAACATAATGGCACTATACGCACGGGGAGCCAAAAAACCATAAAGCCGACGAATAGGCGAAATAGCTTTAGCTTTGGGACCGGTTTGTGACCTACCAACACTCATTGGACAACAGAAATATCAAAAAAATCGGTTAACAGCAAGCAGACAGTCTACGTTCCACTTTACCGGTTGGTTTCCTCCTACCTGTCACACGCTGTAAATTATACCTTTTGGAGCCGCCTTGTAAAAGAAATATTACAAATTCAGACCCTCGATGACCTCTCCCAAAGGCACCTCCGCGTAACAAACAGCGGTGTCGGCTACGCCGTAATAAATCCTCAGCTTGTCCTCTTCGCACAGCAGGCCGCAGCTAAATACCACATTTCCGAAGAAACCTTCAATCTCATAATCGGTCTGCGGCTCAAGAATCGGCTTTTTCGCCCTTGCGATGACTTTCCACGGCTGTTGCGTATCAAGCAGCACAGCTCCGAGGCAATAGCGATTGTTCCGGTCCGCTCCGTGATAAATCTCCAGCCAGCCCCTCTCAGTTTTGAAAGGCACGGCACTTGCGCCAATCTTTGCGTCGTCCCAGCAGCCTGCGCGGGGACTCATAACATAACGATGGTTGCCCCAGCACACAAGGTCACCGGATTCTGCAATCCAGATTTCCTGCTTCTTAAATAGCGGCGAAACCGGCCTGTGCAGTGCGTAATATCTGCCGTCGATTCTTTCAGGCAAGAGCGCAACGTCCTTGTTCTCAGGACAGAAGATGACACCGTGACGCTCGAAAGACTTAAAATCCTTCGTCGATGCTAAGCAGGTCGTGACACCAACAGGACAAACCGCGACGTAACTGACGTAGTACGTGCCGTCAATGAGGGTGATTCTTGGGTCTTCTATTCCAAAAACTTCATATTCATTTGCCGGTGACAAAGCCGGAGTATCCTCAATCTCAAAGTTGATACCATTGGTGCTGCGAGCTACCCTCAAATGCGAAATCGAGGTCAAATACGTTTCAGTCGGCGTAAATATCAACCTCGGGTCTGAAAAGTCGTTGTTCGAGTCATCTTTTGAAAACTTCTTTGTGACAATCTCACCTCGGCCCGCATCGTAAATGCCAACTAACACAACATCCGGATGCGTGCTAATCGGCCTTTCCGCCACTCGAAGAAGCAGAATAATTTCGTCTTTGAAACGAGTGACACCAACATTGAATACACCGATGACTTCAAAGCCACTTCTCGAAGGCTTGACATCCTTCGGCTCAATGACAGGATTGTCCGGCGAACGAAATACCGACATCTGCCGACTCCTTCAGCCTAACACTTTCCATCAAAAACATCCGGCACCCATACCGCACAAATCGCCTGTCAATGATACCTCATTAGAATAAGCCTTGCAAGAAATTCCAGCGCAAATATCATACCTTGTGCGGATGCAAGTGACGACGTGCCTGAGCTGAAGTGGGGGCCCGCCAATACTGTGCGGGCCCTCTCGGTCTCGGAATTATTACCGGTTAAGGATTAAG
>CAZOUM010000062.1:0-15114 GCA_964582985.1 uncultured Pirellulales bacterium
CCAAACAGTTCTTAAGCAACGGCGTACTCTCACCGCCGCCAAAATACACACCGCCGCCGGAGCCGCTCGAAGAGTTCTCGCTTATCCGGCAATCCTTAATAGTCGGGTCGGATGTCCAGCAGAATATTCCGCCTCCGCCGCCGTAGAACTCACCGTAATCCCACCCAGTGAACTGTGTCAGGGCTCCTTCGGCTCTATTGCGCTCGATAATGCAGCCCTGGATTAGCGGTGCACCGTCACTCCAGTATAGGCCGCCACCCTGGTCGGCACTATTATCCTGGATGACGCAGTCGGAAAGGATTATACCTGGAACTGATATCTGCGTGTCATCTCCGTGGCCGTTCCAGCACAGACCCCCTCCGAATCCCGCCATGTTGCCAACGAAGTAGCTGTTCTCGATTGTTGCCGTGCTGCCGTCGAAATAGTGCCAGTGCGACCGCAATCCGGTATCAATACTATGGTCGAAGATGGTGCACGGGTCGGTCCCCGTGCCGATAATGAACTCGTATATGTAGCCCGACCTTCCGCCGCAGTCCCAGTATAAGCCACCGCCGGTGCTGCCAGTCCCGGTTGCCGAATTGCCCGTGAATCTGCTGTTTTTGATGTCCAGTGAAACAGCAAACGGCGCATACAATCCCCCGCCACGGCCGCCTGCGGAATTGCCGGTGTAATCACAGTCGTCAATATCTATCGTACACTCCGGGTAAAAATGCTGAGCGCCGCCGTCACCGGCGCATGAATTGTTGATGTATTCGCAGTTATTTATATCGACTACGCAGTAGCTCATGTAAAATTCGCCGCCACCGGCGCCGTCAGCGAACAAACCGCCGCCGAAGCCCTGCCGCAGCGTTGAGTTACCGGTAAATGTGCAGTTGTTAAGTTTAACATTGCAGACAATTTGTAAACCGTAATCGAGGTCGTAGAAATTAGCGCCTCCAAAGCTGGTGGTTTCACCTCCGCCGCCCCTGCCATCCACAGGCAGGTCTGGCACACGATAAGGAGGTAATATGTCTGGCGTATTGCCGTCGTTGCCGTCGGGAACACCCCCGCCGCCGCCACCGCCCCCGCCATTGGCGCCGGCGGCACCGCCTAACCTGAACGTACGGACAGGAGAGATGGCTGAGTTGAAACTAAATACTGTATCAGAGACCTCAACTTCAGAACCCGCACCGAAGTATATGGCGCCTCCCCACGAACGAAGGCCGTCCGTGCCGGAATCACCGCCATTTCCACCAACGGCGCCGTTGCCGCCATCGCCGCCCTTGCCCTGAACACCATTGGGACCGGCAACAAGAAACACATATTCGTATATGGCGCCAATGTCCCACGTATTGGGGTCAAGGGGATAATTGGCGTCGTTCGGGTCCAGCGGTGGAGGAACTGCCCACATCACAATTGATGTAGGCATATTTACGTCCGAATATGGAGGGATTATCCACTGGTACAAGTTGGCGTCATTGGGCCCTCCGCCCGATGTCGCATAAGCAACGTCGGACCAGTCACTTACTACACCACCGCTGTCGCGGGTGCGGTACCTGTAGTAGAAGGTTTTCCCAGGAAACAGCTCATCGTCTATAAAGATGGGGTTGGCGACCCAGCCGCCGCTGCCACTGCCGCCGCCGTCGGGTTCGCCGTTCGCGCCGCCATCGCCGCCGGCACCGCCAGCTCCGCCGGAACCACCAGCGCCGCCAGCGCCCCCGGCACCGCCATCAGCGCCAACACCCGCTTGAGTGCTGCAGCTTTTGATTACAAGGTCTTTTATTTCTATAACCCTGGAATCAGGGTGGAAAAATATCGCTCCGCCTAAGGCCTCTCCGCCGTCGCCGCCTCTACCGCCATCACCGCCGTCACCGCCGTCACCGGCATCGCCAGCGTCACCGCCGTCACCGCCGGCGCCGCCGAGACCACCAATCCCGTCCGTTCCATTCACATCCGTGATGGTATTCGGACCACTTGGATAGCACGGGTCTATGCCCACAATCCCGTCGACGCCCTCCTGGCCGTCCTGACCATCCTGACCCGCCTGACCCGCCTGGCCGCCCTGACCATCCTGGCCGTTCTGGCCGTTCTGGCCGGCACCGCCCACTCCGCCACTACCACCGATAGCTCTACAGTTGATAATTTTACAGTACTTAATGAGTGGTCCGCAGTGTATATCAACAAATATCGCGCCGCCATAAGCGCTGCCGCCATGGCCGCCATCAAGGGCGTTAGCGCCGGGGACACCGTTAGCACCATCCACCCCGTAGACACCGTCAATGCCATTGGCGCCTGCTACACCGTCTTGGCCGTCAATCCCAAACACCGCCAAGTTCGGGTCACAGGGGTCCTCCTCAATTTCTGAAAGTGGCGACGGCGGCTCCAAACCAGGCTCAGGTTCACGGGTCTCCAACTCCTCAAAGGGCTCGAAATCATTGATATCCTCAAGAACAACATTAACATCCTGGCCGGCTAAAGCCTCGGCAGTGCAATCTTTGAAAATGCAGTTGGAAATTGTTGGGCTGGAACCTCCATAGGGAAGACTATCAAAGCAGGCTATTGCTCCGCCAAAAGCGTGCACCCCGTTCGCGCCCGTCCCGGGCGTCGGTGGTACATTAGCGCCAGGAACCGCATAACCATTTATGATGGTAAAACCGTCAACAACCGCTTCGCGCGTTTCACCGTGCTGGAAGGTAAAAGCACGCCCCCACCAGCGACAATCAATAACCGTCTCAGCAACACAGCACGGGTCGTCGGGATATTCGCTCATCAGGCGTACCGCCCTACCCAAAAAATTATAACCGGTACTCCACGGAGGATTGTGAATAGTATTGCGCCGAACAATAACCTTATCTCCGGGAAGGGCAGCCCCTAGTGCAGTCTGAATTGTAGGATATTGAGGACTCGGAACATACATATCCTGCGATTGCCGGAACGAGACCGTAACCGTTTTGTTTGCGTTCATTGTTACGGTGTTCTCCTCCACATAGGTATTATCGTTGTCGGTTCCGACCCATTGTGTGACGTAGCCCGGATTGGGTTGGGCAATTATCTCTACCCTGTCACCGTCGCGGTAGTACGGGTACTCGCCTGTTCGGCGCCACGGTATGTTACCATCCGCGATATCGTCACCCGGCTGATACTGAACCAGCTCTATTATCGTACCGCCCGCGCCGCTTAATATGACTGTCAGCGTCCGTGGCGTCCTCTCTTGAAAAAAGACACTAACGTCAACATCCTGGGTCATCGTTACCTTATGAATGTTGCCTGTATAAAGAACACCAGGACTCACGAAAATACCGATTCCATCCACCAACCATCCTATGATTCGGTGGTTGGCATCGACCGGCGTGGCATTTATCTCCACCACCGTGTACTGTTCATAACTGCAGCCATTCGGTCCCGGACAGTTAGGGTCAACCCAACCGTCGGTGCCTGCAACGCAGACCAAATTGTAATCAGGAACTGGAAGGATTCTTTCTTGGTGATAGCCCATATCCACCGTGCCGCTGTCGCAGGCATGGTCGGATGTGGTAGTGTACTGGTCTAAACCAACGTTGGTTGCGCTACTGTCTCCTGCATCGAGGCACGGGCTGTTTGCTTCCTGGCCGACATTATGCCCCCCGTCAAAGCTCAGATAATATGGCCCGATAAATAGAGGGTCCGAGTGAATATTGGTCGGGCCCAAGTCAAAATCCTGAATGCACGAATATGTCACCAGCCCGTCGCAGTTATACAAATCGTCACCGTTGTTCCACAAAATCGAGTTCTTTACAGTCGGCTGGCGGTATTCTCTCGAGTCACAGTAGATGCCACCGTAATCGTTATGCCCCACGTTATTGGCTATCGTACAATTACTTATCTCGACGTTGGCCTCGTTGAGATAAAAAGCACCGGCGACATCCGATGCGTTGTTGTTGGCAATAAGACAACTCTTAAAGACCGGAGACGAATCTTGGCAATGCATACCACCACCGATGCAAAGTATGCCATACCATCCAACATCTGTGGCAGTATTGTTGGTGATTTCACAGAAACTAATCCTCGGAGAATTAAACCAATACGTGCTGATGCCGCCACCATACGCCGCCTGGTTATTCCTGATAGTACAATTTGTAATATTGGCGTCTGACCCGTCCAGGTCAATACCGCCCCCATAGAAATCAGCTCCGTTCCCGATGATGTTACAGTCGGAGATTGTGCCTGAACTGTCGATGCAGTTGATACCACCCCCATAGAACGCGTAACCACCGGTGATAGTGAAGCCTCTTAGTTTCGCCCCGGGGCCGCAGTTCTCAAACGTTACAACCGAGTCAATGTTGCTCCCGTCAATTATGGTAGCATCGCGATTGTTAACGTCCCTGCTGTGGATGTCTACATCCTTGCCAACGATGATAAGATTTTCATAATACGTGCCAGGAGCGACGTTGACATCATCACCACTCGGCGCGGCAGCACCAATCGCAGCCTGAATATGCTCCTTCGGGCCATGCAGGCTGTCAAAAACTGGAGCCAAGCCGTCATAGCTGTCGCTTCCACTTACCCCATCAACGTAATACGTCGTTGCCCTTGCTACCCCCACGAAAGCCAGCAAACCGATCAAACCGAGAAGTACATAAGGCTTCATCATCCAAATCTCCCGTAACAAAACTACCATCCTGCCACCGGATTGCCCGCCTCCGAAAGAGGTAAATTGGCATCTCTCACTCCTGCAGCATTACCTCGCGTAGCCTCAGCAATCCGCCATACGCCCGATAATTACTAAAGACGATTATATAACATTAACGCCTTCTTTACAAACAAATTACAAATACGACATTTAGTTATTAGGACTTTGATGCCCGCTTATCCTCCTCATCTTCTTCCATTACCCTATGGAGAATATAGACCACCACACCAAGAATTACACCAATAAGGCTCACGATACTCCCCAGGAAAGCCGGCCCCGCGAACGCACCACCATTAAAACTCGCTTTCCAGTGGCGCCAGTGCCTTCGCATCCGCTTCCTCCTCCAGAATAATCGTCGGCCGAACCAATATCAACAGTACCTTCTGGTCTTTGACCATACCGCGGTTTCTAAACAGTCTTCCAATAAACGGCAGCTTACTCAATATCGGCACAGCAGTCTCCATCTCGACCTCTGCAGTGATCTTCTGGCCGCCTAAGAGCAGTGTGCCACCGTCCGGCACGCTCACACGCGTCTGGACCTGCGAATACTCCGTCTCCGGAAGCATCTGCTTGAGTGCAACTTTGCCGCTCGGGTCTGTAGTCGAAGGTATTTCAACGATGAACTCCTTCAGCGGCAGCAGGTCAGTCATCGTCGTGACTATATTAAGCAGTACGTGCTTCTTGTCCGGAGTGATAATAGGAGTAATATTGAGAACCGTACCCGATGGTATGATCTCAAGTTGCGGTATCATTTCTGTGCCCCCAGGATAACCAGGATAACCAGTAGTACCAGGAGCACCGGCTGAATAGAGGGTTGTCGGCGGCATCGCGATAACAGTTTGTGTCTGCACCGAGAACGTCGCTGACTCACCGCTCAGAACAGTAACTTTAGGAGAAGTCAATGTCTTCGCATCTCTATGTGCCTGAATCGCGCTCAGGAAAAAACTGACTTGTAAATTGTCCATGACTGTACCGTAGCCCGTACTCAACGTCAATCCTCCAAGAGCTGACAGCAAACTACTGCCCGGAACTTTTGTCGTACCAGGGCTTGCAGGAATCCCCTGGGTAATCGAAACCGGCCACCATTTACCACCACCGTCCTTTATATCTATCTGGCTCAGGTCAAAACCAATCTGTTCAAGAAAGTTTTCGGTTACCGTCAGGAATCTCGCCTCGATAGAAACCTGATGCCCAAGCGACCTGCGCATCTCCTTAAGAAGTTTCGTGATTTCATCGTGGACCTCAGGCGTCTGGTAGATTATAAGTTTCTTCCCTTCGTACGCTGTTATAGTGCCTTCGCCGCCGGCCTCGTACCAGCTGTCCGGTGCTATCGTCTCCTGGATGAGATAGGTCAGATTGCTCTCTCGATACTGTCTGCCCATGTTGCCCATGCCCATACCCATACCCATGCCCATGCCCATGCCCATACCGCTGCCGTAGCCGCCGCTGCCGTAGCCGCCGCTGCCGTAGCCGCCTCGGCCGTAACCGCCGGCGCCGGAGCTGCCGTAGCCGCCGCTGCCGTAGCCGCCGTAGCCGCCGCTGCCGTAGCCGCCCATACCGCCGCCCATGCCGTAGCCGCCCATACCCATGCCACCGCCGCCCATCATACTCGACATGTCAAAATACTCCGCCGGCTGACCAAGCAAAATCGTAACGTCGTAAACCCTCGTTTCCATCTTGCTCGGAAGTGAGTCTTTGGTTGCTATAGTAATCACTCCGTTTTCGACAACATAGCCAAGCTCTGCCATCGCCAGGCCGCTCGAAACCGACTTCAGCACAAGTTCCAACGCGATCCCCAGTCGGGTCGCCGATATCGCGCCCATATTTATCGGCGTATCCTGGTCAATGTCAGCGTTCTCTACTAAGTCCCGCCAGAGCACAACCATTTTCAACGCCGGGTCAACCGCATTCCTTATTTCCTCCAGCGCATCGCTCAAACGCATATCTGGGAATAACCGTGCGAGGTCAACAACCTTCTCTAACTGTTTATACGTAGCAACATCCTCAGGGTCCCGTCCTATCGCCTCGTCTGGCTGCCGAAACGGACTGGCAACAATCTCCGCCCAATCCTTTCCGTGCACCAACGCCTCGGCGTATGGAATCCCCGCCTCGTCGGTTTTCAGCAGAATCTCAGCTCTTTCCTTGCGCGCTTCTTTCCGCACTTCTGCCTCTCGCCGCCAGTAAATCATATCTTCCAGAGTGTCCTTAAGTATCAATGCGTTCTGATGCAGCGGCTCCAGAACCAACAGCATTCGCAATTGACCAAGAGCTTCCTCGTACTTCTGCTTCTTCTGAAGGTCCATCGAATTTTGCAACAGGTCCTTTATTCTTTGCTGCCTCTCCGCCTCCCTTTGTTCTCTCATTTCCTTTTGTGCCTTCATTACCTCTATCAGTCTCTCGTCCTCAAGCTGTTTGGCCCTTTCAGCCCGCCTCCACCCGATTTCTTCAGACAGCTTTCTCAACCTCACAGTGTATTGCTCATATAGAACACCCCCCAGGTCGAGCTGGTATTGGTCAACCGTTCGCTTGGCCCTGTCAACCGCATCTTTCGCATTCTCGAATTCCTCTTGGCTCAGGTAAGTCTGTGCCTTCTCATTGGCGTCACTGACAATTATCTCGGTATAGCGCCGCCTCAGCTTCCTGCTGCGGTTAACCATTTCAATGTAGGTGCCTTCCCCCTCTATCTGCCCGGAAATGTCAACAAGCACAGGAGCATTGGCTTCTTGTATCTGCCCGGAAATGTCAACAAGCACAGGAGCATTGGCTTCTTGAACTGCTGCCTCCTCAACCTCTTTCGTCCGTGCTGTCACGATAGCGTTTAACTCGTCTTCGATATCCGTAACAACGGTCTTCGGTAACTCCCCTTTTTTCTTCTCCTCCGGCAACAGCTTCGTCAATCTTCCCAGCGCTGTTGTGATTTTCTGCCGCTCCTTTTGCGTTAGAAACTTACTGTCCTTTATCTCTTCAAGATGCGTTTTCGCCTTTGCAAATTGGTCTTGTTTAATCAACTTTTCAGCAGCTTGAATATGCTCCGTGATGCTTTTTCTGTCCATCGAAGCACTGTGTGCTTTTTTCAGGAGCTCATTCAGTCTTTTCTGCTCGGCGCCGGTCAGATATTCTTGGTCATCAAGCGCAAGAAGAAAATATTTTTCCGCTTGTTTATACTTCCCCTGCCCATAGAGTCTCGCGCCGGCCCGAATATAGGTTCTTGCTACCTGACGAACTATCTTCTGTTTATCTTTTTCATTTGGCCCGGCAGCAGCGACTTCCAAAACTGCTGTCGCCAGGAGCAGAAGTGACGCCAGAGTGACTAACAGAGACTTACCGCGCAAAGGATGAATTTGAACTTTCACCTTCTCCAAAACTAACCTCCCGCCAAAATAGTAGTGTAGAAAATTTGTTCCGTTCTAACCTGTTCACAACCTCCGATTACCAAAGTAGTTTGGTCTTACGACAATCTCAGTTTATACATAAACGCACTTTTTTGCAAGAGAAAAATTTGATTTCTGAGCTTCTGACCGATAATATTAAGCTGATTTTTGACAAAGTTAGAGTTCGGCAACCTGGTGAGCATAGAAAATTTGGAAAAAAACGGCCCCCTGAGAAGACTATTATGTATATAAGGAGGTCTATCGGCAAAAATGACAAAATCCGGCCTACAAAAAAACTTTGAAATTTGTCTTTCAAAACGCCTATATGACGCCAAAAACCTTGATATTAGCTGTCGAAACGTCCGGTAGATTAGGCTCCGTCGCAGTAGCGGCTGGCGAGCAATTTCTTGCTGAAACATCGTTTTCCGGCCCGATGAGACACAGTTCCGAGCTTTTTCCTGCCGTCGCTGCCCTTCTGGCCCGATTCCACCGAAAACCTAAAGACATCGAGCATATCTACATTTCCGTCGGCCCCGGCAGCTTCACAGGCCTGCGAATCGCTGTCGCCTTGGCAAAAACAATGCATTTAGCAAACGCCGCGAATATCGTCCCAGTCGACACGCTCGACGTAATTGCAGCCAACGCAATTGATTACATACAAGCCGAAAGTGCTAATATCAACAAATTTGCCACAATTCTCGACGCCAAACGAGGCCAGTTCTACATCGCCGGTTACAAGCGTCTCTTCAACAGCAGCAATACCCAATACGCAACACGCAATACGCAATACGAGAAAATCCAGCCCGACTGCCTGATGACCGCCTCACAATTCCTCGAACGATTCGCCCGTAACGCCGAGCCGATTTGGCTGCTCGGCGAAGGCCTCGTGTATCACACCGACGCCTTCAAAGCAGAAAATATTCACTTCTTCGAAAAAAAATATTGGAATCCGCGAGCTGCAAAAGTTCATTCGCTCGGCTGGCAATTGGCCCTCAAAGGAAAATTCGCCGACCCCCTTACCCTCCAGCCCAACTACCTCCTGCGCCCACATGCTGAAGTAAAACTCAAGTCTCGGCCGTAATCACTTCGCATAGACCGCGTTTTTTGACGTAGCGAAATGTCACCACCTTCTCAGTCACCGACGTCTTGCAGAATTGACATCGGGACTATTTGGTTCCTTGATTATCACCGGCGGAACTACCGGATAAGCGCCAAAACCACCACCACGCCCGCCGCCGTAACCGCCACGCCCGCCGCCGTGACAATCTTGCCTGTAATTCCGCTCAACACACGACCGCCTGCGGCGCTGGCTCCCGCACCTGCCGACGAGAAAATGCTCACAATATAAGCCTATAAAAGCTAACACTTAACATAAATGAAATTACGGTTTACTTAATATCACATGTAAATCACTCGTGTTGGTAGAAACATTCCGAAGAATTTCTGTTCGATAACCATCCATCTCAATTTCAACATCTGTTTTTCCTAACTTCAGGCCTTCAAATCTGAAGTGTCCATCACTGTCCGTTTCATCAGAAACCTTAACAAGAATGATATCGTCTTTCCCAATAGGCCCCTTCGTTGGTCTTACTGATACAATCAGGTCCCTGCTTGTTAACTTTACAACTGCTCCTGCAATAGGATTGCCATCTTCATCTATAACAATCCCTGAAATTTCATTTTTTCCGTCCAAATTACCAAACATCTTAACCACAACTTTTTTATCATCTTTTGGAACCAATACCATTTTCTTATGAAAATAGTAGTGTATCGAGGTCATATCAGACGCATTTATTCGAGGATCACGCACCCAGTATTTTAGACTGCGCGCAACACCATTAATTTTAAGTCTACCTGTCTCATCTGTTTGGACCTTTCTTTCTGCCCGAAAAATACTATAATCCCACATCATTGGCTGAATCAACAAAGCCATGTTAGGCCTGGGATTGCCTTTTTCATCGGTAAACAAAACATCCGTCATCTGAGCTGGTTGCATGACCAATGGCTCTTGTAGTACAGTTTGCACTTCTACAGATTTTACAACTTCTGTTAACACATATTCATATCCTTTTGTGTGAGCGTACAGGAAAAGTCCAGGTCCGACCGGGATATTCGTCAACTCAAATGTTCCATCATCGTTCGTTACTGTGTAGGCCGGACCAAATGCTGTAATATAACGAATTGAGTTGGCTGTGCAAAGTTTGAGGCCGGATGCAGGTGTGCCATCCGGCAAAAGAATGCGACCGCTGACTGTGGTCAATTGTCCTAACTTACTCGGAGCGTACCGTGTTACTTCCTTAAGGCCACCCTTAACATGAAAAAAGTCAATTGGCTTATTATTTGTTCCCTTAACATAGCTGCCGGGAGGTGGGTATGTGAAAGATACATGGGCTTTGCCATTTGCAATTCTTTGTTCAAAAATCCCGTTCTCATCTGTATAGCCTTTAATCCTGCCGCTTTTTGAAGAACCTTGAACCCTTGCTCCTTGAATTGGAATATTTGAACCAGGTTCTAAAACCTTGACCCGCAAAAGTGTTCCTTCGTCCGTAATGATTGTTATCTCAACGGGATTACTGACAACCAGAGCTGATAGACCCCTATCATATTTGCCTTGGGGCCCAACGAAGTACACTCTAATAACGTGCTTGCCGGGAGTGAGATTCATTTTGTCTCCACCCACCCAGGTATTGTCAAGCTGGATTGGGATGCCTTCGACTTGGCCGCCCGGCTTAATTGGCGGCCCCGGACCGCCACCCCACGCGTAAAATTGATTGTCCAACTGAAGCCGGCAAATTCCATACTTATTGTATCTCCCACGTACTTCCTTTTTGCCGCCATTATAGACATCAGCCTTCAAGGTGACTGGTTCACCTGCCCCAAACATTGCTTTGTCCGTCCGCAGCCTAACCTGGACTCCCCGCAGCGCTTCTCCCCAGGGCCACTCCAAAATTGTCACCCATATTGGCTTGGACTCGGTCTCGACCAATTGCCCTGCCGCGGTGAGACTTCTCACTTTTGCCTTCACTCGATACCTGCCCGGCGAAAGTACAGCCAGACCTCCCTCCCAACGCCAGCACTCCTTGACTCGGATACTTTTGCTTTTGTTCTCGTTATTCTTCAGCGCCTTTGACACAAGGCCTGTACCATACCCTCCACCTTCCTTTGTGCAAAGGACGTGAGGCCCGCTCTCTTGGCTGACCATATCAAGAGTAACAATAGGAAAGTCGTCCTCCAGACCCGAATGGTATAGCTCCACCTCTCCCCCAGACCTGTTCTCAATGCTAACAACCAACTCCAGCTCATCAGCAGTCTTGACACTCGGCCCCGCACAAGCGACAGAAACCGAAAGCCCTTCAATCACCGGTTTCTTAACGCCGCCAACCACTTCCAGCACCAGCAGCGGACAGGTCATCACGTTCCGCAGAACCTGCCCCCTGAAGTATGCGCCCCCACCGCCAGGATTCTCACGATGTAAGAAACCCTCAACTTCGACTGGACCACTTTCAACAAGTGGGTACGGATACGCCGCCGTGATAATCATCTTTGCACCGGGCTCAAGCACGTAGTAGCCGATAGCGCTCCCGCTGCCTTCGTGACGTTGCTGCGCCTCTTCTCTTGTAGCCTCGCGGACCCTCTCTCCAAGACTGACTTCGAATCTCGGCGATGTACCGACCGGAGTCCCCGGTGCCGCCTGCGGATGACGAATAAGCCATGTCCCTTCTCGACACTGCCAGAAAATCTCCTGCCCTGAAACATTCTCAATCTCCATACCTACCATAGCAGCAGCCCCAGCCCGAACTTCCTTTACCGGAGCGAACCATCGACAACGCAAACCTTTAACTGCCTGCCCCCAAACTGGTGCGTTCTTTCCCGCCTTTGGCCCCTTCGCAGGTTTGGCTATGCCGAGCTTTTCAAGTACTTTGCGAACCCGCGGGTCATTTCGAGGGTCCTTCGCGCCGCCGATCGGGTCTGGAGGCGAAATCTGAATCTTGTTCTCTCGCCAACCTGGGCGAAACCCGCCAATGAATGGTACCTTTGGCATGTACGAAGAACCAACGCCCCAGAATGCGCCGAGGTAACAGCGGTGGTCGGCAGCGACAACCACAAACGGTAAGCCCCAAACGCTTCTCACGGCCGGCAAGCGCTTCCAGGCCTCGGGGGTCAGTTTGAGAAAATGCTCATTCCAGTCGTACTCCACAATGTCCTCTTCCGTAAACAGCGGCACTGCGGCCAGCCGCAGTTGCTCAAGAGCGACATCCTCCTCGGGATGGCCGACATCAAACTGATGGGCGACAACAATCGGGTCAACAACCAGATAGATAGCAAAGCCATACTGCTTCTTTGCCGGGCGCGGTTCAGCCATGCCGAAACGCCTCCACGCCTTACCCTCAAAGGGACCGTAGAAGGTCTTGGAGCCTGAACCAAGGTGACCCGGCTCTTTGATGATGTAGAACTGCTTCTTATCCGCCACATAATAAATAACGCCGTCTTCCCAGAACTCCGGATGGCGCGCAGCCACCACATCATCGCAAAACGCATAACTTCCAGAGCCCGCCGGCCGCTCTTCAAAAAGGTCAGGAAGGTCCGCCCGGTTGCTTGTACGCGGTGCATCCGTAAGGTCAAGACCTATAAAACTAATCCGCCGCCTGAAGCTCCCCAAAGCAGCCCGGCGTGCTTCGTCTTCACGCTCTGGCCTGCTAGTGAAAGAATCACCCCCACCCTCACTCCGCAGTATCTCGACCTCAACCGGATTGCTGTGCACCCGGATAACCTCGCCTTGCTTCGACTCTGTAATAAACGCAACTCGGACAATGTGCCTGCGACGAAGCCGCAACGGCTTGCCATTCGTCACTGATACCCAGTGCTCGTCCAGCAAGATGGGAATATCATTGTATTCACGTCCCGGCCCTAATGGCGAACTCTTGGCACTTATTTCTCCTGCCCAACTGTGCCATCGTCCGTCGCGCCAAAGTTCACAAAGGCCCTGGTGCTGCACGATATCCAGTTTATGCGTCCCAATATTGCGTATATCCGCTTTCAGCGTTGGTGTCTCGCCAACCTGCCACTTGGTTCCGTCAGGTCGCAGTCGACACTGCAAACCCTCAATCACCGTCCCCCAGGCTTGTCCATCATCAGCCACATTGCTTTCCTTCGTCTTGCGGGCCGTCAAAGCCAATGTTGTAGGAACTGCGGCCAGCGCCAACACAAACACAGTTATTGCAGCTATTACAGTTGGCCGTCTGTAGAATCTCTTCCCCGGTCTCATAATCGTCTTGATACGGTCCTCGATATTTTTCACCGGCCCCGCTACCGCCAACGAAGGAATCGGCACCGCAGCCTCGTGCTCGGCAACCAACGTATTCACAATCGCGCTGCTGTAATCTTTCGCTTTTGCCCCCAATCTCGCAATCGCCATCTCATCACAGCACTTCTCACGCTCCGCCCGAATCCTCTTATTCGCCCACCATACAAAAGGATGAAACCAGAATATCGCCTGAGCAATTATCTGCAAAACATTCACCGCAGCATCAAATCGCAAAATATGGCTCAGCTCATGCCCCAAGATACCTCGCTGATGTTCATCACCTTCTATGCCGGCGAAGTTGGCCGGAAGATAGATACCCCCACGCACCAGGCCCCACACAAATGGCTGACCTATCCCCTCGACAAGCCAGACCTTCGGCACAGTCCTTACGCCAATGTCACCCAACAAATTTTCAATCGCTGTTTGTAATTCATCCGTCAGCGCCTTCCGCCGCCGCCTGAGCCACCGATTGACCCGCAGGGCCTTTACCACCGCAGCCAAAACAAATATAACCACGCCAACGACCCAGCCCAATGCCGACCATTGTCCGAGCGTAACTTCCCCCAGCCTGTCTCTAATGCTCGGCTTCACCGGCGGCGCCGCGACCGTCATCGACGGAAAAGTCACCGGCCCGGTTGGCACCGCCTCCACCATCACGGCAACGTTCGGCCTTTCCACAGGATAAGCTGCCACCGGCTCAGACGCCTTATTCTCCGGCAGCACCGCCAGCGTTATCGTATGCATGGACGGCACCAGACACTTCGCCACAACAATCAGCCACAGCAGATACCGAACGTGAGCGCTCCTGTTCTTCATTGCTGATGTCACCGCAGCCACCAACAAAAACAACGCCGCCACCTGCCAGCTTTGCCTCAAAAGATAATCTGCGATATGTGTGTGAACAGTTCCCATTTTTCCGTTCTCCAAAATCCTGCCAACTAATCATTTCTCGCTTTTTGCTTTTACCTTTCCGCCCACCAATTGTTTAAGCTCCCCGATATCCTCCGCCCCCATCTTGCCGTGCTCCGCCAGATACTGCATCAGCGGCACAGGGTCGCCCCCGAACAGTCTGTCCAAAAAGTCACCGACTGACCTTTGAATAACATCCTCCCTCCTGACCGCTGCGAAAAAGACATGCGCTTTGCCCTGCGTATCATGCTTCAGGTAGCCTTTCTTTTCCAGCCGACGCAGCAGCGTTTGCACCGTCGCGTATGTTATTTTTCTTTTCGCAGGCAGCCTCTCGCAGACATTTTGCACAGTCGCTTTGCCGAGCTGCCACACGATTCTCAAAACCTCCGTCTCTGCCGGGCTTACCGCCGGCGGTCTTTCCTTTGCCATAATATACCTCCTTTTACAAATGTACAACTACTATATCGTACATTTGTACAACTTGTCAACAAAAAAAAGAAATTTTTGCAATTTTTTTTTCCAACACCGGCTCTTTGCCGACAAAAAACCCTCTCAGCGCGCAAAAAAATAGGTCCGGGCAGATGGAGGGAGGAGAGTGAGGAGGCCGCCCGGCCCTATTTAACCTATAGTCTACACTTCCGCCAAAACACTTTCAAGAAAAAAATCCTTCGCAGTAAAGAAAATCCAACAAAAAACAGGACCCGGCCGTGGAGGAGTGGAGAGAGCGAGAAAACAGCCGAATCCTGCCCTTTTCATAGATTTATCAAATCCTCTGCAAGCTCGCTAATCGCTCCTTTTTTGTTCCGCTGCTGCTCATCATACGCCTTTAGCATTTCACTATACAATTCTGTATCTTTAACAAAGCTCTTTTTGTCCCATCT
>CAZOUM010000063.1:0-14915 GCA_964582985.1 uncultured Pirellulales bacterium
CAGCCGACAATTTCAGCTATCTGCTGATACGGCAGATTTTCAAGGAAACACAGTGTCAGAACTTCTCTATGGTGTGGCTGGATTTCAGTTAAGGCTTTATGTATCGCCTCAGCACGACCTGTTGGAATATCAGGTTCGTCTTTTATTTCAGATAAAACCCCCTCTTCCGGCAGCGGTGCAAATATCCGCTTGTTTCTAAACCCGCCAAAAACTTTGTTGCGGGCTATCCTGTAAAGCCACACCGGAAAAGCCCTGGGCTCTTTGAGATTTTCTATCTTCCTGTAAACCGAAAGCCAGATATCCTGAAGCATGTCGTCGATATTGTCGGTTTTCGCGTCCAGCCTCCTGATATAGTAGCGCAGCCGCGGCTGATAAAGCTCAAAAAGCTCCTCAAAAGCCTCTCCGTCGCCCACCTGGCACCGAAGCACCAGAATTTCCAGACTTTGACAAGAATTCATAAACTCTCTTAAAACAGAATCCAGCTTCCATTAAAGAAAGATGCCACATTGTCCCAAAAGTTCAAATAATATTATAAATATTAAAACTTTTCTAAAAAATCTCCCAAAAAGCGCAAGAAAAAAGGCCGAGCCAAAGTAGGCCCGGCCTATTCGTTCACACTACTGCATATTCTATTGCGAAGACGGATTTTCGAGCTCAGCTAATCTTTCAGCACTAACGTTCTCGGTAGTTAAGTCGCCAAAGATTACCCTGTACTCGTCATCCGAAACCTTCCACCGCATCAGCACCGCATTCACATCATCAGACGTAACCTTATCGCCGTAGTACGCAGGGTCCTTATTCTCCTGGACTAATTGAGCGTAGAAAATATAAGGTGCCTGTAAAACCATTATCTTTTTCGTTATCTTCTGGGTTTGTTCCGGGGTTGGCTCTTTATCTTTGTCAATACCCATGCTTTTCAAGACTTTACCAGCTTCTTTCATTACGGCCGTCATAGTCATGCTGCTTGGGTATCTGCCGTCAGCAATCTGGGCAAAGATACGCAGACCTTGAACGACACTTCCTTCGTCCTGTCCGGGAAGCTCCATGTCAGCCATCAAGGTATAGTCAGCAGGTATGTTCGGCTCAAATATTGCCGGGTCAAGTTCTATATCCCATTCGAATCCGTCCATAACCATCGACATCTGCATCAATCCGGCGCCAGTTTCCATCTGCATCTCGATCTCCATCCGCACAGGCAGATCAGTCTTGACGTCCACCCATAGACGTGCCACAAAATCCTCAAATACGCCGCCGTACACCTTGGGATCCGTGGTCTCGATGCCCTCGACCTTAACGCCGTCGATTACATCACGTCCCAGTTCCGTGTATTCAGCAGACATGAATGCCCTAATCATTTCTCTGGGGTCGTTACCCTGTCTCTGCATTTTTTCAAGATGTTCGTCGGTCAGTGCGATTCGCATGTACCCCTTTTGCTCGGGCAGGACCGAAATAATCACCCCTTCTGCCAAGAGCATGTACTGCGACATTTGCAGCTTGCCATCCTGATACATATCCGCACGACATCCGTACTCTGAAGAGGCGAACGTTTCCATTTGCGTTTGTGTTTCTCGAGTATTTTCTGTGTCCGCACCGATTATTGCGGTTGAGTGTCCTCGAAAAAAGCACGTTCGAATCCGCCCGACCCTGTCTGCCAACTCGGCCCAGGCGACACTCTCAAGCGAGCCGAAGAATTGCGGTAGTGCGACAACAGCAGCTATGATTATCGCCGCCGCCACGGCCAATTTTGTTATTCTGCTTTTCATAATTGTTCTCCAAACAGGCGGCTGAAGCTTCGCCGTCTTCTTCTTTTTAAGTTCTTCTTGTGCCTTGAGGACATGAGACCAGATTCGGCCATCCATTTCAGCGCCGGCTGTAAAGTGCAATCTCCTTACTATCTTCTCGATGTTCTGCGAAGGTTTCATTAGTTTACCTCACTATTCAATAGCGACCGCAACTTATTCAAACCATACCGATATCGGCCCTTAATCGTATTTACCGTGACACTCTGCAACTGTGCTATTTCTTTGAATTTCATTCCCGCTATCAAATGCAGACTTACTGCTTCTCGCTGCTCGTACGGAAGCTGGGCCATCGCGCAATTCAACTGTTCGGACTCTTCGTTGTATATGACCAGCTGAGCAGGTCCGTTTTGGACCAAGCCCGTCAAAGCCGCTTCGTGGAGCCCAACAGGGTGTCGCCGGTTCAATCGGGCATAGTCACGTGCGCGATTAATGACGCAAGTTGCCAGATAGGCTTTCAGGCTTCCCCGAAGCTTGAAATTCTCAGAAGAAACCACAAAGGCGACAAAAACATCATGTAACACATCCTCAGCCGTATTCACATCATTCAAAAGAGCAATTGCCAACGTCAGCAAATAATCCCGGTACTTTTCATAGATACGACGTAGCGCATCCCGGCTGCCGTGCTTAAACCTCCATTTAAGTACTTCGTCTTCTATCATGGGTGATTAGCTTGTCCAATCTTAAGAACGACCGTTCATCATTATTACCACGATTCCAATTACTATTTGGGTATAAAGAAAATGGATTTATTTTGCAAGACCCCATACTTTAAGTCAAATAAACGGCTCTACCCCAGAGAATGCGCATAAGAAAGGCCGAGCCAAACTCATGCCCGGCCACTGTAAAGCACCTAAATAAGTTACGAGCTTTTCAGGTTAAAGCTATTTTAATAGGCGTTTGCTGAAATCTGATTCCCCTTTAATAAACTCTACATGCCCATCAACAAAACCGACGTTAATTCCCCAGTCCCAGACGTCATAAGCTTCGTATAATACAATTTTGGATGGGGACAAACGTCCCTCTGGTTTCAGGTAGACGTACCCATTTTCACGTTCTGGCTGTCTTGGATTGACCAATGTCTCATTATTAAGTCCGGAGTTGAGAAGATCATCTAAGCTGCGCGGCCATTCACCGTCATGTTCTTCAACATAATCCAGACACGCCTTTAAAATTCGATCCATATTCGCAGCTGATTGAGTCCGCTTTGCTAGCTGATCGCTACGCTCGACCGGTCCAACAATTCTTTGTTCCTTATATCCTTGGGGTGGTTCTAAACTAAACAATGACTGGTCTAGTTCGACATCGAAAACAATGTCGGTGGTAATAGCATGGAAAATACACGAGTGGGCATCTTTCTTAGTTTCTTCGATGAGAATAGGCCGTTGGGTTTCAGGATCAGCCCAAACCATTATCTGGCGGTTTTCGTTTTCTTTAGTTAGTTGAAAGCCTGTGGCCAGCTTTCCATCGATCTCCTTTTGGCCGACCTCCTCTATAAAAAAACCCTCCATATTTTGAAAGTTTTCGAAAGTGTTATATAGCTCGAGGGCTTTCTTTGCTGTAGATGATATTACTGCCAGCTTTCGATTTGGGTCCAAAACAAGCGTATTCCCTATGGAATGGTCTAATATCCAGATCTTTCCATCCGGCAATTCAACCCGCATATAATATGGTTCGAGAACCATAGTTCGAGCAATCTGTGGCTTCTGTCCTTCAGTCACAAAAGTTGTCTTCCAGGCTAACGTCTTAGCATTTTCAATGTTCTTCAAAATATCACCGAAAGCCACACTTGCTCCGTCAATTGGGCCGCTGAACTGATTTATGCCTACCATCACCGCTATAATTATTACTGCCGCAGCAGCTAATTTTGTTATTCTGCTTTTCATAATTGTTCTCCATAAAATGTGCTGCCTTGATGGCATTAGAGTTTTACTGAAACTTTCCGCCGTCTCTTGCGCGATTTTGCGCACATCAGCCGGCACGTCTTCACCGCCTAACTTGTTCAGGATATCCTCAATATTTTCTTCGTTCATTTTATTGCTCCCGCTTTGCTAAAGTCGCGAACCTGGTTTTCAAGGTCGCCAGTGCTTTTGATACGTGCGACCTCGCCCCCGCCTCGCTGCACCGCAATTTCTCAGCGATATTACCGTAGTCTTTTTGTTCAAAGTACCGCATCACGATTGCCCTTGCCTGTTTGGCAGGGAGCTGCGATACCGCGAGTCTTACCCTGTCTTCCAATTCGCTTTCACTTACCTTCTCCGACGGGCCTGTTATGGTGCTTACCTGGTTTTCGCTTATCTGGCCGTTCCGGCCGATTCTGTCTCGCCAAGCCTTTGAGTTGGCGGTCAGAGCAATCCGATAGATGTAGGCACCGGCCTTTCTACTATTTAGCTTCTCAACGTTCTGCCAGATTCCTAAGAGTGCATATTGCAGCGCCTCAGTGAACAGCTCCCTGTCGCCGGTCAGCTTCCACAGAACGGATGTCAAGAAGCCGGTATGTGCGGTTTTTACTTGCCTAAACATCTCTACACGCTGGGAATACTTCATCTACTCTCGCTTTATTTCTCTAACGGTTGGATATATCCAGTCTTCACATAATACTAACCGCGGAGAGCAAGAATTGTGTAAAACTTTTCCCCCGATTGCTCCCCCCTTCTTGCTTTCGCAAGAAAGCAGGGGGGCCCCGCCTTTTATCTGCCGCCGCCCATTTTTTATTTTGCCAAGGCGGCTTTTAGCAAATTGCGGGCTTTCGAATCGTCAGGCTTGATTTTTAGTGCCTGTCGGTAGTGCTCTATCGCTTCGCCTGTCTTGTCTTTCTTTTCCAGCAATATCCCCACATTGCAGTGCATCTCGACATCATCAGGGCGGGCCTTGAGCACAATGCGAAACTCTTCTATCGCTTCATCGATTCTGTTGACCTTCGCGAACGCCAAGCCCAATCGGCCGTGCGCAATGATGTTTCCCGGCTCAAGTTCAATCACTTGCTTATACAGCTTGATTGCCTCCTGCGCCTGGCCCTTCTTCTCGTCCAGCAAATACGCCAGGTTGCTCAGCGCATCCAAATTCCACTTGTCGAGCCGCCAAGCCTCGCGATATTCAGAAATCGCCTCATCAAACTCCTGCTGTTTGACCAGCGCAACCGCAAGGTTATAGTGACCTTCGGAAAAGTCCGGCTCCAGTTTAATTGCTTTTCTGTAATGCTTGATTGCATCATCAAGCCTGCCGGCATCACGTAAGAGATTTCCCAGATTAATATGAACCTCAGCAGAATCCGGTTTGATTTTAAGTGCTCTGTTGAACTGCTCAATTGCCTTCTCTTCTTCTCCCGCCGCTGTAAGCACGGTTGCATAATTACCGTGCATAATCCAGTTGTTCTTAGTGACATCGAGCGTATGGCCAAATAAGGCGACGCTATTTTTCCAGTGTCTTAGCTGAATTGAAGTTGCACCAATCGTCGCCGCCAGTACGGTACTGCCCAACACCCCTAATACGACTCTTCGATAACGCCATTTCCCAAATAATTCAGGCAGTCCCCACGCAATGATAATAAACAGACCTATCAACGGCACATAGGTATATCTGTCGGCCCTGGTCTGTACACCAACCTGAACGAGGCCGATTACAGGAACAAGAGTACCCACGTACCAGAACCATCCCACCGCTGCGTACCTGCGCCAACGAGCCAAGAAAACAAAACAAATCGTCACTAATACCAGCAGCGCCGCGCAGCCAATTACCTCGGCCATTGACAAGCCGCCGGCAGGATGCGGGTACAGCACCCCCAATCGGCTGGGCCATATCATTTTCGCGATATAAGTGACATAGGAGACGATGGCATTGTCGACCCGGCTCCTTAAACTGAGCGCCTCCATGCCGGGCATTGCACCGCCCTTGCGCTGAACGAGGAACGTGACAAAACTTGAGATGGCCGCAAACGCAAAAAAGGGCACCTTCTCAAGTAATAAATGCAGAATTGGCACTCGTCCATCATTACTCTGCGTGCTGCCCTCCTGCAAATCATCTGCGGCAGCCACCTCGCGAAACTGCATACGTTTAAGCGGCCAATAGTCAAGCAAGAGCAGTACAAACGGCAGTGTCACCAGCATCGGCTTGGCCATAAGCCCAAGCGCAAACAGCACAAGTGTCACCGAATAGCGCGTCAGCTTCGGCTTTTCTGCGTAGCGGACATAGGCCAACATCGTCAGCAGCCAGAAAAAAGTGCTCAGCACGTCCTTACGCTCAGCCACCCAAGCGACAGATTCTACGTGCAAAGGATGGAGTCCGAAAACGGCAGCAACAAATCCGCTCGCCCACAATCCCCCGGTCATTCGCGTCAGAACAACAAAGAGCAGCAGCGTATTTGCTGTGTGAAAAAGTACGTTGGTCAAATGATGCGCACCGGCCTCCAAATAAAACAGCTCACAATCGAGCATGTGCGATAACCACGTCAGCGGATGCCAATTGCTGGCGTGACCGGTGGTAAAGGCCCAGCGAACACTCTGCCAGTTCAGGCCGGGCTTGACGTAACGATTGTCGGTGACATATTTATCATCATCGTATTTGAGAAATTCATACTTGCAGACGGGCCAGTACACTGCGAGAACTGCCACAACCAAAAAGATGGAAATCAAAAAAGTCGGATTCTTATGGAGCGGTTTATCCATTTTCTACAAACTCAGGTGCACTTATTCCGCTTGTGAATGCCTCCGTAAATTGCGTCGCAATCCAGTCGCCAGAAACAGTCGAGGGCCTCAAATCCGCTGGCCCTAAGCTTGTCAAAATGCCATTCAAGCGGCAAACCTTCTTCCGAACCTTCCCACGGTTCTGTCAAACTCTTACGAAATTCCTTAATGTTTATCTTCAAAGCCTGACCATACGCGTCCCAGAAGCCTTCCCAGTCATCCGCGTCCTTGCACGGTTCGTTACTTCGCATGTGGTCTCTGTGTTTCTGCCATCCTGCCTGAATACTTGAGCAACGGCTGCTAACATGGTCAGCATTCAAGAATATGCCGCCCGGACAGAGAATCTTGCCGAGATGTTTATAGACGTTTATTAGCTGCTGGGGACTTAGCCAGTGCAAAGCGGTGGCAGACACGGCCGCGTTTGCCGGGTCGGACACTACTTCCACCCACGATTCATCACGCAGATCACCCTCAATAATCCGCACACGCTCGCCAAACCTGGCTAGTCTTTTCCCTGCCAGCACCAAAAGGGCCGGGTCGAAATCGATACCACAAACCTCAGCATCAGGAAATCGTTCCAAAACCGCCAGCATCAAACTGCCCGTGCCGCACCCGATATCCAAAACTCGCGAAATGTTTTTTTGGGTATCGGCGACCAACCGTACCATTAGCTCAAACCGTTCCTTTCGGCGCAGTATATAACGGTCCTGCATCCTGTCCCACCGCTCAATCCAGTGCTGCCAGTCAATATCTGCGGGGAAATCTATCTCCGGCAGTTTGGCCAAGGGACATACTCCATCAGTTTACTTCCGGCTTGAATTTTTTGCCGGTTAATCGCTCGTAGCCTTCGATGTATTTGGCGCTGGTCTTTGCCGCGATATCATCAGGCAGCTCAACACCCGGCCCCGACTTATCAAAACCGATATCATCCAGGTAGTTGCGTACAAATTGCTTATCGAAGCTTTCCTGGTCCCTGCCGACCTCGTATTTATCGGCAGGCCAAAACCGTGAAGAGTCGGGCGTCAAAACCTCATCAACCAAAATAATCTTGCCGTCAGCTATGCCCCATTCAAACTTCGTATCGGCCAGGATTATTCCTTTGCTCTCGGCGTAGTCACTGGCCTTTGTGAAAATCTCGACGCTCTTGTCGCGCACATAGCGGGCCTGCTCTTGGCCGATAGTCTCAACACATCGCTCGAAGCTGATATTTTCATCGTGCGTCCCCCTCTCGGCTTTGGTTGCAGGCGTAAATATCAATTCCGGAAGCTTCTGGCACTGCTTGAGTCCCGCAGGCAGCTTCACGCCGCAAACACTTTGCGTTGCCTGATACTCGCGCCAGCCTGAACCTGCCAGGTACCCCCGCACCACACATTCGATTGGCAGAACCTCGACCTTTTTGACCAGCATACTCCGGCCAGCCAGTTGCTCTTCAAAATCACAAAAAGGCACAGGGAAGCTGCTGACGTCACCCGTGATTAAATGATGCTCGACGTCGCCGCTTAGAAAATCGAACCAGAAGAGCGAAATCTGCGTTAAAACTATACCTTTATTAGGTATTCCGTTGGCCATGACCACATCGAACGCACTTATCCTGTCGCTCGCGACTATCAGCAGCTTATCGCCCAAATCATATATGTCACGCACCTTGCCGCGCATCGGCTCAATGCCCGCTACGTTTGTCTGCAAAACAACCTCAACCATAATAAACCCTTCCTTTACGTTATTCTGACTTTTGTCTTTTACTTCTTACCTTTTTCCCGTTCTATTCTCGAATCAACATATTGAAAAATCTTCTCTTTTACTTTTTCAATATCGCGGGTCCGCGGCAAAAACTCAAGAATCATTTCCAAAAACCTGCGCTGTCTTATCCGCTCCAGCGTCGGCGTGAAATTCACATCGTAAACCCAGGCAAGCTGGCAAAGCTTCATATCATTCCACGTCCGCAAAGTGCTATAATCTACCCGTCGCCCACACAAAAGCTCCTCAACAACCTGCGCCGAGTATCCCGGCTCATTCGGAAGCTCGACCTCCAACTTAAATCCATCCGGGTCTTCACTGTACTGCCTGTAATAATCCGTCACCACGTAATATACATCAATCTTATCGGCGTCGCGAATCAACCTTGAAAACAGCAAACAGTCGCCATCCAAATCGGCCGGCAGCTCTTTCCGCCCGTGATATTCTATTGCCTTTTCGATTATTTCTCTTTCTTCTCTCGCCAGCCCATTGAGTGCCTTCGTCTTCTTGAGAACCTTCACACCCAGCAGGCAATGGTCCACGCTTCGCGGGTCGTTATAAGTTCTGTACTTGACAAACTGCTCGAACCGCCCGATGTCGTGAAAAAGCGCTATCACCTCAGCTATCTGCTTTTGTTCATCCAACAGTCCCAGCTCTTCAGCGAGATACAGCATCTCCTCGCACGTCCGTCGGCTGTGCTCTTGTTTTAACTTCAGGTTGGCGTTGACAAACTCATCATCGCCATAGAACCCAGCCACGTAATCATCGAACCAGCCCCTGAACTTCTCCAACTGCCCTTGTTCCATAACTGCCTTGCTTTGCAAACAAAAAGCCATTTCACGGCTAATTTATAACAGCTTTTTGGAAAAATTCCAATTCCATATTCAAAAACAATCTCTCTTAGGGTAAAATCACCGCCTGATAGCAAACAGTGAAAAGACGTTAACCAATGGCAACTTCAGAAAGGGAAAAAAGATGCCAACAATCAAAGATGTTATCGTACGGAAGCCATCGGATGAGGAGGCCCAGACCTGCAAAAACTGGCCTACGTGGAAGTGCGAACCCAGCACGTTCGATTGGGCCTATACGGAAAAGGAAACGTGTCTGATAATGGAAGGCAAGGTGACGGTAACAGACGGCCAGGATTCGGTAAGCTTCGGCCCCGGCGACCTCGTCGTCTTCCCCGAAGAGCTCGAATGCACGTGGCAGGTGCACGAACCCGTGAAAAAACACTACAACTTCGGGTAACGGAGTTGAAAGGACGGGCGCTAATCTGCACCCAAGCTGCTGTGCGATGCTTTTTGGTATGGAACCTGGCACGGCCACAGCGTTTTCCTTTTTGCTCGCAAGCACGTGAGCCGACCATCTGGCGTTAGCTGCCGTCGGCCTTAATCCGCAGCCGAAGGCCGTTAACCGCCTCACCCCAGGACGGTTTGTCGTTTGTGCCAGCTGGCGGGATTAGCTCAAATTCGACCGGCGCACTGGTAAGTGTGCCGGACCAAGCATTCCTTGGTGGCTTCCAAGGGTGTATGTAGTCGGGCTTTTCCGGCACAGAATATGTACAGGTAATTAGGTAGGTTCCAGGCACAAGGAGATCGAAGTGCTCTCCGGGTTTGAGTGGTTCACGTCGGACACCCCATTTTTTCAGTCGCACGGTGTGTGTGTACGTCTGGCCCGGTGAAAGCGTAAGAGCCGGTGTGAAATCACCTTCCGTCATGGGACCTACGGGCTTGGCCAGTTCCCACCGTCTGCCGTCAGGGGCGACCAATGAAAATCTTGTGTACGGATGGTATCCATATCCAGGCATGAGATGCTGGTAGACTGTAATCGCCTTTTGGCTGACGTTTTGAATACAGATCTCTACAGGGATAGGTCCGTCAGCGGCAAGCTGCGATTTTCGCGTGCGAAGCCCCATCCTGAGGCCGCCAGCGACCGATCCCCATGCTTGAGACAGCGGCACTGCCTCGCTGATTTTTCGAGCTAAGCCCCTGCTGTAAGGTAGAAACCACCCGGTCGGAGCTACGGGATATAAACGACGAGGGTCTGGTTCAGCGCGAAGAAACATGATCCATTGTCTGGTCTCATCGGCCAAAGGCATCTCCATGCCGTCAATTTGTTTGAGATATATTGAGCCTGTATGGCCGCTTCCTTTGAGCATCTGCTTAATCTCGAAACGCGTGCTACTGTGTGAGTCTCTGATTCCGACAACGATAAGGTCAGCAGCTGACGCCATAGCTGTAAGCCGCTCCCAAAGGCCGGGTTCAAGTTGGGGCTGCGTTGCCGGTTTGACTTGTTCAATCGCCCATGCCGCGGCCTTACGAACTTGTTCATTATAATCCTTTAGCGCTGTCGTCAGTGGTTCTAAAGCTCTCTCATCACCTAAGCGACCCAGTGCGTCGGCTGCGGACTGGCGCACCATCGGCTGCCTGTCCTTGAGAGAGGCAATCAGTGGCTCGATAGCACGTTTGTCACCTATCATGCCCAGTGCCGCAACAGCTGAGTTTCGGACGATCCACTTTTCGTCCTCCAGCGCAAGGATCAGCCGAGGCACACATGATAGCGCTTCTTGGCCGATGGTGCCGAGGACGTAGCAGATACCGGCGCGAACGTATTGGCTCTCATCCTGCAACGCTTCGACAAGAACTGGGACTACTCTGGCGGGAAGCGGCCCCATGCGCTGCATGGCAGTAACAGCTTCTCTGCGAATAGAGGTATCGCTTGATTTCAGTGCCTCAAGATACTGCGTGAGCGTCTTGCCCTGGAATATCGGTTCACTCACGGCCTCAGGATGCACATCAGACTTCTGGCGCACAATTTCTATCTCGACCGGATTGCTCACAGCCGATACTCGCGACTTCGTGTCTACCCAGGGCGGCAGTGGAGGAACACCCGTCACAAATCGCACCCGAACCGTATGCACGCCGGGCATAAGGTCCAACGTCTCGCCGCTGTCTTTTTCAGCCCATGATTCGACCAACTTCACTGTTATCGCACTATTGACCTGCATACCGTGTTTGAGTAACCGAACACCTGCGCTGTACCCACCACCTTTCGCCGCCCATCTGTACCACTGGCCGTCGACTTCAACCTGACAATGTGCAAACATTATGGGGACATAGGAAAATATCTGCGTGCCGTCATTGCGGATATCAAGCATAAAGGCAGGCGCCTCAAGCATAAAGGCAGGCACCTCTGGTATTCCCCATAGCGTTTTTTTGGCCCGCAGTCGAATTTGCAGACCACTCACAGGCTCGCCCCACGCCGGCTCATCAGCCTTCTGCGGTATCATTTTCGCGGCAGGACGCGTTCTGCGAAATTTTGCAAGCTGGTCCTGGCCTTCCTCCTGTGTCCCAAAATCGATATCTCTTATCAGCCAGTTCCCATGTTCCTTTACGAACTCGAAAACGAACGTGACTCCCGGGATTACTCTACCATCATCGCCCTGGGTTAGTCCGCTTACGGCCAGTGCCTCCTTATTGTCCGCGTACACATCAACAATTCTTATCTTCTGCCCGTCAAAAAGCTCCCGAAAATGACCTACGTTGTTCCTTACCCTCGATCGCGCATGGAAAAAGCCCGCCGCTTTTCCATCCTCGCCCCCTACCACCGCCGTGACAAAGGCCTCCACCACGTCACGGGCGTTCATCTTTTTCTTTGGCTCACCTGCCCTGGCTGGCACAATTTCGATCTCAACCGGATTGCTGAGGACGCGGACGGCGTCGCCTTTTTTGGGGTCATCAGGTTCTGCTGTAAAAGCCACTCGGACAGTGTGCCTGCCCCGACGAAGACGCAGCGGCTTGCCTTTTTTCGTCACCCAGTATTCGTCGAGCGAGATGCGAATATCATTGTACTGACGCCTCGGGTCTAAAGGTGAACTCTTCAAACCTAACTCTCTTGCCCAATGATACCACTGGCCCCCGTACCAAAGCTGGCAAGTCGCTTGGTGTCTTACGATATGTAGCTGCCGCTCACCACGATTGCGGACATCAACCTTGAGTTCCGGTGTCTGGCCGAGGTGCCACTTGAGCTTTTCCGGCCTCAGCCGTACAGCCAAGCCATCCGCCGGCTCGCCCCAGGTAATGGGTAGCTTGGCAAACCCCTCGGCGCTTGCTTCAGCGTTCAAGGCCTGTTGTCCGGCCCACCACGCATTGACCCGTCCAATTATCTCGGTGCGGGTCTTCTCATCGGCGTTGCCCAAATAGGCATCGCGGCCTGTACGAGGGTCGAAGGTGGTCGTTTCGTTCGGGAGCTTCGCTTTGGCAACATCCGCCAAGATTTCCAACGCTACGTCGCAGTAACGCAGCACGTGCCCACCGTTGAGTGCGCCTGCCCACGAACGAGTGGGGCGCCGGTCACTGAGCAACTGGACCAGGCGCTGAACAATATCGCCTCCGTTAGCTGGCTCGGCCAGTTGCCTGAGACGCTGGGCGGGATTGTGTTGTGATGACTTTGGAGCAATGCTCATCTGACGAAGCACGCGGCACTTACCGGGAATGGAATCAGCCCGCACTGCCACATCACGCAAATCAAAAATCAAATCCGCGATGTGCTGGTTGAGCGAGACGTCGCCGTCAAAATTAGGGGCGTCTATCGCCGGGCGCCGCTCCTTGGCCATTCGTTCCAGCAACACCGCCAATTCACGCGCCGACGCTCCGTATTCCGCAGCCGGCGCCAGTTGTGCGACCTGGCGAAAACGCTTCGCCACCTCGATACGGTCACCACCTTCATAGAGGTACAGACAGGTCTCGTTATAAGCAGGTAAGGCTTTTTGCTCATTTGAATGCTCTTTTTCGACAAGCTTGAGTGCAGTCTGCCTGTCCGGGCGCATACGCTGGATACCGATGCACTGGTCATTGAGGAACATCACGATTACGTTTTCGCCTTGGCCGGTGTAGACGTGATAACTGGTTTCACCGCCAGTGTCCTGAAATAGGGTAGCAAGCGAATGACACTTGATATGTAGTCGCAATTGGCGTTGGGTCATGTCCAGGCGAAGACCACGGAACTCGGGAATCCCTGCGAGAAACTCCAGCCCCTCAACCGCCTCGCCCCAAGCCGGCTCATCAGATCCTACAGCAGCTATGGGTTTGGCGTTGGCAGCTTTTTTGATCCGCCACAGAGCGGTAGTACCTATCTGATGCTTGATTGTCCCTGCATTTAGAGCGGCTTCTATGGGCCCGATTGCTTCGACGGCGCCGAGATGACCGAGCGCTTCGGCAGCGGCGTTAGCGGCACTGCCCCTTTTGTTTTCCAGCAGATCTATCAGGGCTTTGATCACCGGTTTTGAGGCCACGCCTATCTGGCCTAGCGCCTCGGCCGTGCGGCAAATGGCCGTCTTGTCCGTTGACTTCTTCAGAACCTCCAGCAGAGTCGGGACGGCTTCTGTGGAATCCGAACCTGTTCGGCCAAGGTCATATGGAATTCCCACCTTTTTGCCCCACCACTCCAACTCAATATCCGGAGCTTGAACATGCTGACCCGGCCGGACCACAATAGGTTTGATAGTCCTGATGTACTCTTGCCGGTAATCCTTCGCCTGTACCCAACAGCGATACTCCAAGCCGGGAATCAAACGACCCGCACGATAACGCCCTCCACCAATCTCTGTCACCGTCGCTCGCAGTCCGTCATTTACCTTTACCCAATGCTCACATATCACCTCGAGTCCGGTCACACCTTGCCCGTCCGGTCCAACGACACGAAATTCGGCACTGCCCGTCTTTTCGAGCACGATTTTCATCTCACCGACATTAGGATTGGCCGCTTCGGTGGTCACCGACCGGGCACCGCCTTTAGATGCGTCCGGCATCCGGGCACAAGCGGTAACAAGAACTTCGTAGTTCTCGGAATCCTGCAGGTGATCGGGGACCCTGAAGTACCCCATAAACGCTCCACTTTCGTCGGTTTTCATATATTGGACCTCGGTCCACGCCATCATACAACCAATTATAGCACCTTCCCTTGGCCGTTTGTCACGCCAGTGCAGATACGCGCGAACCTCTACGCCCTCCGGGGCCTTGGAGCCATCGCCAAAAACAACCTGCCCGGTAAAACTCGGTGCGCTGCGAACAAGAAAATCAATGTTCTCTACGTGCTCACCTTGCCCAACTCTGATGTGTCTATCCCCCATCTCTACGGGACAGAACTGCTCAGCCGTACCCTCGCAGTGAAGGGGTATGGTCCGGGGCGGAACGTAAAGCCGGTACCGTCCCTCTGAATCGGTCCGGACTGACCGGCGCAGCCGGTCGATAGCCAAAAAGTTGACAGTTGCTCCGGCGACCGGCTGGCCCGTATCCTTATTGCGGACCGTCCCCGAAATACCCTGAGGCAGTTGCTGGTATAGATCAACCCTCTGTTGCTGTTGTTTGTCGCTTGTAATCACGATAGCTTCGAAAGTATCTCTATCCCGGCGTTCGCTGACTCTATACTGGCCCGGTCCGGTTCCCACTTCTACGATACGATCGCCTTCCCTGGCTAAGCGGATAAGCTTTGTTTTCTGTGGCCGCCGGCGTTGTGGGTCTGGCGTGACGAGGACCGCTACCCCTTCGGTCCAGACACCAGCCGACGGGTCAACCACTCGAAGTATATATGGGCCGGGTTCGATGTCGTCGAAACGATAATTGCCCTTTTCATTTGTTAAGGCAAACCAACTCTGCCGCGTCCAATCGGACCATAATTTAACTTTCACAGCCGCCAC
>CAZOUM010000064.1:0-14505 GCA_964582985.1 uncultured Pirellulales bacterium
TGTTTTCGGTTAAATGTTGCGGGCATGGTTTTGTGGGTCATAAACCATATCCAAAAAGTATAGAATTAAGGGTTATAGAAGGTGTGCTTTTAGGTCTTGACTTATGATCCTTGATGGTGAGTGTCGCCAATCGAGACCCTTGCTGACAATAACTTAAGGAGCTTATCTGATGCCAAAAAGCCAGAAACAAAAGAAAAACATAAGGAAAAGAACAACCACAAAGAACAAGAAAAGGACATATGGGACTAATGCAGCAGGCGATGCCGTGATTACTGCAATCGACACGTTGCGGTCCCAAGCCAGAAGTGGTAAAGAGAAATTAGAGGACTTTGCGGACGTTTCTGAAGAAAGGGCCAGTATTATCTCCATTGTCAAGGATATTGAAGGACAAGTTGAGACAGTATTCAAGCTAAACGAGATTTTGGAAGCTCAACTTAATACGGCTCAGAAGAAGTTGTCCGAAGAGTTGGCTGCTCGTGTTCAGTCAGAGGTACAGGTCGAATCACTCGAAGCCCAGGCAGCTTTGGCCAAGCAATTGCGCGAAGATATTTCCTTTGCCGAAGAAGAACGGAACAAGTTTGCCAATTTGCTCGCCCAGACTCAGTTACAGCTTGAGGAAGTGACTGCCGGGCGGGATTCGCTTGCCGAGCAGATGGCATCCGCCGAGACGAATGTTAAAGAACTCGAACGCGATAAAATGGCTCTTGAGGCCCAGGTGATGAATCTTAAAGACAAGATCAGGGATGCTGACCGCTTACGTAAGGAACTTGCGGAAATAACCGAGGCCCATCGGGACTCGCGTGAGCAGGTGCATGACCTGACAAAGCATCTGGAAGCCTCGGAGGCATCGAAGGATGCCCTTAAAAGGGAACTGGCTGGAACCCATCAAAACGCGCGAGCTCTGCGAGCGGTAGTGGAAAAGCTTCAAGATGAACTTACCGGTGCCGACAGTCGAACAGCCGATCTGCGTATTCAACTCGAAGGTCAGCAGGCCGCCAATCGAGAACGGATGGAGACCAATACACGCCTTGAAAACGAAATTAAGATGTTGAATATTAGGTGTGAGGCCGCCAAGAATGAAGTCGATGCATTCAGGAACTCCATGCGCGACATACGTAGTGAGGCGACTCAAACCAGCGGGCGTGTCCACCAGAAGTACTTTAAACCTGCGGGTAATTCGAACAAAAAGGTAAGGAATAGTGCCTCACGGAAACGGAAACGGTCGCAGGCTTTGTCCACTAAGGCCTAATTGGTGGCTATAACGAGATCGCCTGAAGAACGCCAGTTCGGGCACACATATATGCCTATAAGGCGATTGAATGTTAATCAGACAATGATTTCAAGGATGTTTTTTCACCGAATCTACTTTTGAGACAGCTGAGTCTCCTGCCGACCGATTATGGAGCTGCGCACTTGTCAATGCATCAGTTATTGGTGAAGACGGGTGATACCGGGGCGAAAGTTGAAGATTGCGCCACTTTCAGCCTTGCTTCTTTAAGCTCCAACTGCTTGCTGATAATGGAGTTAATATTATCCGGTTTTATTTGAAGCTGGACAGTGTACGCCTTCAACAAAAAAACATTTTATCTGCAAATTTTTTACGAATCTTACAAGAGATGCTTTTGACCTTACCCCCCGGCCGTTTTCTTTGAAAGCTGTAATCGAACACTAATGTGGTTTCTTGCCGTTGGGCTTGGTGGGTGGTGATGATGCAAAATAAATAAATCAAAAAAAGCCCCTGTGCCCGCAGGAACGAGATATCCCTTTATTTATCTATTTAAGTAGTGTTTGAAATACTCGCCTTGCACTTCACAGGGGCAAGATTTAATCGGCTTTTGTCTTGCCTTATTTCTTTCTTATCTTTCTATCATAGCGCATCGACATATCTTGTTTGTGGACTTCAGTTTTTCTGGATGTTCCTGTCACAGCCGTATTACACTGCTTCACATAAGGAAGACGGCCAACGATTTTGAAAGCTTCTCGCTCTTTCTTGGCTTTCCCTAAACTCCAATTTGCCGCCCACAGCTCTTTCCCTACAATCCAACAATTTACCCCGCTTAACCCCGATAACGAAGAACATCGGCGCTCAAAAATTTTTCTTAGCAAATGGAAAGAATGTGATAATTCCTTTGTTTTTCTTCATCACAGTCCTTTCGGGAGGTGGTAATAATACCTTGTCTATGCGCTGTCTGTCTGGTAAACTTCAACTCGGATTTCGATAATTGTCAGGAGGATAATTATGTTTATAGTTCATGTTTTTACCCATGTTAAGCCGAACCAGGTTGAAGCCTTCCAGGCCGCCACAATTGAGAACGCACGCAACAGTCTGCAGGAACCAGGTTTTGCCCGCTTCGAGGTCATCCAACAACTGGATGATTCTACGCGTTTCGTACTGGTTGAAGTTTATCGCACACCTGATGACCCGGCCCGGCACAAGGAAACGGCGCATTATCAGAAATGGCGCGATACAGTCGCCGATATGATGGCGGAACCGCGTAAGAGCGTAAAATATGCTAACGTTTTCCCTGACGAGCAGGCGTGGGGTTAGGTACAGCATTTCACATCAGGTAAGAGAAATTATGAGATTTGAATTTGCGACAGCGACGCGTATCATTTTCGGCACCGGGACGATAGAGGAAGTTGCGCCATTGGCGGCCGAGATGGGAAGCTCTGCTTTTGTCATCACAGGCCGAAGCGCCGAACGGGCTCAGCCGGTTATCGAACAATTGAGGCGGCACAGCATTGAGCATGTCACCTTCAGCGTACCTGGTGAGCCGACTACAACTATTGTAAAGGAGGGTGTGAGAGAGGCCCGCGAGGCCAAAAGTGATTTGGTTATTGGTATTGGCGGCGGAAGTGTGCTGGATACGGGTAAAGCGATTGCAGCGATGCTGACCAATAGCGGCGAACTGGAGGATTACCTGGAGGTCGTCGGTCGCGGTGAACCATTGACTCAACCTCCCGCACCCTATATCGCGATTCCAACCACAGCGGGGACAGGCGCTGAGGTCACGCGCAATTCCGTGCTCGGCGTACCTGAACATCGGGTCAAGGTAAGTATGCGCAGCCCTTTAATGCTTCCTCGTTTAGCTGTAGTTGATTCTGTGTTGACTCATTCGATGCCACCATCTATAACGGCCAGTACCGGCCTGGATGCGCTCACGCAACTTATGGAGGTCTATGTTTCCAACAAAGCAAATCCACTAACAGACGGCATCTGTTGGGAGGGTCTAAAACGAGCTGCGCGTTCTTTGCGAGAAGCTTATGAAGACGGCGGCAACGCGGCTGCCCGGGAGGACATGGCCTTGGCAAGTCTCTTGGGGGGATTAGCGCTGGCTAACGCAAAATTGGGAGCAGTGCACGGTTTTGCCGGCCCTTTGGGCGGTATGATTTCTGCCCCGCACGGGGTCATATGCGCAAGGCTGTTGCCTTATGTTATGGAAACCAATGTGCAGGCATTGCAGAAGCGGGCAACTGACTCGGCGGCCCTGGCCCGGTATGATGAGGTAGCCCAACTTCTGATTGGAAAGCCAGCGGCGCGGGCAGACGATGGTGTGGCTTGGGTACAAGAGCTTTGCGCGGCGTTAAAGGTGCCGTCGTTAGCTGAGTTTGGACTGAAGGAAGAGGATTTGCCGGCGGTGGTGGCGAAGTCTCAAAAATCAAGTAGTATGAAAGGCAACCCCATTGTGCTGACAGATGATGAATTGGTGGAAATCTTGAAAAAGGGCCTATGAGCGGAGGCGCGTCATAAAAAACGGTAGGGGTCTTTTCCCGCGGAAAGGAAAAGTAACAATATGGATTACTTCAACTATAAGAACGGTAAACTTTTTGCTGAAAACGTAGATGTTGAAAAAGTTGCTGCCAAGGTCGGTACGCCGGTCTATATCTACAGCAAGGCGACGTTCCTGGACCATCTGCAAAAGATTCGAAAGGCCTATAGCGAGCTTGATACTACTGTTTGCTATTCTGTCAAGGCGTGCAGCAATATAAACATCCTGAAATTTATGGCTGAGGCAGGCAGCGGATTTGATATTGTCAGCGGCGGCGAGCTGTATCGCGTTCTTCAAGTCGGTGGCAATCCATCAAAAATCGTTTTTGCCGGTGTAGGCAAGACCGATGCTGAAATCATCGAGGCATTAAACGCCGGCATCGGCTATTTCAATATCGAATCAGAAGCTGAACTGGAAAACCTGATTCGGCTGGCGAAACAGGAAGGCAAACAAGCTAAAGCGGCTCTTCGTGTCAACCCCGATGTCGAATACAAAACTCATACTTTTTTGGCCACGGGTAAGAGAGAAACTAAGTTTGGTGTCGATATGGAGCGGGCGCGAAAGGTTTTCGATGATTATGGTGATAATACAAACGTCGAACTTTGCGCAATCCACGTACATTTGGGAACGGGTGGCAAAACGATTGAACCATATGTCGAGGCAGTGGAAAAAGTCCTGCCGCTTATCAACCAACTCCGCAGCAAGGGCCACACTGTTGAAGCTCTTGACTTAGGCGGCGGATATGGAGCAGACTATGAGTCTGATACCGTACCTTCAGCAGAGGAATACGCGGCAGGCATCGTGCCACTGCTGAAAGGCAGAAACCTCAAACTTATTCTGGAACCGGGCAAAAGTATCTGTGCCAACGCGGGGATAATGCTCACGCGCGTGCTCTACTTGAAACAAGGAGGTAGTAAAAGATTTGTTATTGTTGATGCGGGGATGAACGATTTGATTCGGCCGCCACTGTACGATGCATTTCATTTCATCTGGCCTGCCGAAGTGCAAAAGAAATTTGTTCCGCACGAACGAGATAGAAACCTGCAACTGGATGGGACCGAGGTTGTTGACGTGGTTGGGCCGGTCTGCGAAGCAGCCGACTTTTTTGCAAAAGACAGGGCTTTGCCGCCGGTGAAGCGCGGTGATTTGCTGTCAATCTTTACCGCGGGTGCCTATGGCTTCACTATGAGCAGCAACTACAACGCCCGTCCCTTGGCTGCCGAGGTGCTGGTCGACGGCGACAAATTCTCCGTTATCCGAAAACGCCAAACTTATGAAGACCTAATCGCGCTGGAGAGACCGTGACCCGTCGCTCGTGGCTCGTGCCTCGTGGTTTGTCATTGCGAGGCCGCCAAAGGTGGCCGAAGCAATCTCAATCCCTCGCAACCAAATACAAGATACAAGGGTGGGGATTGCCCCACCATTTACTGTCATTCCTGCGAAAGCAGGAATCTATGCTTGCCCCGCACGAAATAGGCCTTTGCCGTAATTTTGTGCGGGGTCATTGCGAGCGCAGCGAAGCAATCTACTCACGATTCACCAACGACCACCAAAACGGTTTTCACTTAGGCCACACTCTCTCCAGAACCGCATCAACGATAACTTTCAGAGTCTTTTCGTATAACTTCCAGAGCCAAGTACCTATCCTCTGATGTTTAGCAAATACTGGGGCTCTGATTGATAAATCACCTATTGTCTCGGCTTTTGTTGCTATCTGTTGAAACGTTCGGGCTAGTTGGCGAGCACATTGCGCACATTCGTCAAAGTAAACTGTTCTTGGAATCTCGTTGTCGTTCCATGGCTCTCCTGTTGGCATTTTGAAATCAGGATCTAAAATGTCGAAAGCGGATACCCCATTCTCTCGCTTATCGAGCCTGTCTAGCTTGAATTCAACAATGCGCTTCGTTAAATCCAAAGTAGCGCGTTTAGCTGCATCCTGAAGCTTCTCATAGTCTTCTTTTACTATTTTTGCCCATTCGGCCTTACCGTCTAGCCTTAGAGTTTTTACCACTGAATCAAGCTTACCGGATAATAACCTATTGAGGCTAACTATGACTCCCAGCTTCGGTCCGGGCACTAACTCAGGTATCTTTTTATCTGCCCACTCTTCCAGTTTTTGCGCAATCTCAATGGTTGTTAAGAAATTCATAATTTACCTTTCCTGAGAAAAGAAATTTTTATTTAGAGGCTCTAACAAAACCCAGTTTGTCATTTCGAGCGAAGCCGAGAAATCTATTAGAATGGCTCCGCGAAGCGGCTCCTTGTATTCGAGTCGGGTTTTGTTAGAGTGCCTTAGTAACACCTCTCTCCCTATAGGATATAGATTAACAAAAAGCGAAAAATCAACCGAAAAATAAAAAAAATCAAAATTTTACCTTGTTTTGATCTCGCCGAAATCACGGCTATGACCCGATGGACAACCATTTGCACAAAAAGTTATTGATTTACAGCCATAAAACAGGTACAGTTAATCCGACAATTGAATGCTGTAAGTTAACTGAACTTTTGGTGTTTCAGTCAAAAACGCCAGTTTTGAAAAGTCCAGAGACGCATAAGAGTCGGTGCTCGTTTACCCCTTTTGAAAGGATAATATCGTGAAGGAATACAGAAACCTATTTCACGCCTTAATTTTTATCGCCATCGTTTCAAGCTTATCCTTTGTATGTGATGCAGAAGCACAAAGTCCTCGGGATATTGCAAAAAAGGCATTTCCATCAGTTGTTATACTCGTAATGGACGATTCACACGGTCAACCGATTTCGTTAGGCAGCGGCTTTTTTGTTAAGAAAGATGTAGTGGCTACAAATCTACATGTAATTGAAGGTGCTGTTAGTGGTTATGCTAAGATTGTTGGAAAGAAACCTAAATATGATATTGCTGGGTTTGTCGCCGCTGACCCTAATAGTGATTTGGTTCTTTTAAAAGTTAAAGATGTCAATTCATCTGTGTTATCACTTGGTGACAGTAACGAAGTTGCAGTAGGTGATGAAGTTTATGCTATTGGTAATCCTCAGGGTTTAGAGGGCACGTTTTCAAAGGGAATCATTAGCGGTATCCGTAGGCTCGAACAAGATAGTCTATTGCAAATAACAGCCCCCATTTCACCTGGAAGCAGTGGTGGCCCCGTATTAGACATCAAGGGTAAAGTTATAGGCGTATCTGTTGCGACATTCGAGGGTGGTCAAAATCTTAATTTTGCAATTCCAATTTCTTATCTACGGTCGCTATTGTCTGATTTAAAGCCTGTTAAATCACTGACTGACAATAAACAGCTTGAGAAGGGCAAGTCCTTACTTCATTCCTCAGGCGTGAAGAGTATAGAGAGTGTTATTGGCACACATTTCCTTTGGGAGTCAAGTGTTGATTTTTCCTTTTCACTTCGTAATAAGTTAAGACGACCGGTTACAAACGTCGTTTGCCTGGTTGTATTTTACGACATTAAGACGCGAGAGCCGGTTGATACAAAGGTTGTAAAATACGGGGGCATAATTCTACCCGGACTTGCCAAAAGGTTAGAGAATATTTTTGTTCCTTCAAGCGTTAGACGCTTTTGTAACGAAGAGTCCCCAGAAATCAGGATACTTGATTTTAGAATCGCTGAGGCAAAAGAACTGTTCTAACACAGCAAGCAAAACACCGGATGTTTTCACGCTCTTACTGCTCGGCCTCGGTGCGGTGATGGTGAGAAGGAAACGCTGGTTTTTTTCAAATAAATCATTTGCCAATCTGATTATGTTTTGTTACTGTAATCTATAATGGAGCGGTGAGTACCGGTCCAAGTACCGGGTATAAAAGATCATTGTCCCGGGGCGTCAGGACAAACGCATATATACAGCGTATATGATCCTGTTTTTCAGGAGCGCCTATCTTTATTGTGCCCCGCTCCATTTCTTATTCGCCATCCGTCCCCGAAGCTGCACGCTATTGCTGCTCGGCTTGCCCCGCCCGTATTACGGGCGGGATGAAGGTGCGGCGGCGTTGAGAAGAAAGCGATAATAGTTCATAGTTCGTAGCAACTCTTCTCTGCGGAATCCGCGTAACTTGTGGAAAAAAACCTCGAAAAAAACGCTAAAAAACGCTAAAAACTTCTTTCTTTCTGCTCAAAACACGTTCACTTTTGCGAAAAAATGCGAAAAAATCACAAAAAATGCAAGGTTTTTCCTTACCCACCTTGCCTAATCCTTACAACCGGAATGCCCAATCCTTGTTTTTGGACCAAAAATCAACTTGTGTCCCTAAAAAACCAAAAAAAATTCCAATTTTTCGACAATTCCAGATAATTCCAGTTCTAAATCGGCTGCGCCTCGCTCGCAATGCCGGAAAGAATATCGAATATCGAACAAGGAATAAAGAACGCCGAAGTAAAAAAGGTCCAAGTGAATCAAACAAGCGTAATTCGGGAGACGAGCGACGAGACACGAGCGACGGGTCACGAGTCACGGGCGACGAATTTAGAAGTTTCTTTCGACAAAGCCGGTGTCGATTTTGCCTTTGACGAAAAGGTTGTGTTGGATAATGTCGAGGCAGGCGGGGATTGTTGTTTTGACCGGCTCTATGACAAATTCGCGCAAAGCTCGTTTCATCGTGGCAATGGCTTCGGTCCGCGTTCTTTGATAGACAATAAGCTTGCAAATCATCGAGTCATAACTTGTCGAGACCGTCCAGCCCTGATGGACGTGGGTATCAACTCTGACACCTGGGCCGCCGGGCGGGATATACTTGGTGATTTTGCCGGGGCAGGGGGCGAAATTGTTTTTGTGGTCCTCGGCATTGATTCTGCACTCGATGGCAACGCCCTTATGCTTGATACTTTTTTGGCGAATCTTGATAATATGACCTGCAGCGATTTTCAACTGCCACTTGATTAGGTCATGGCCTGTAACCATTTCGGTAACCGGGTGCTCGACCTGGATTCGCGTGTTTACTTCAATAAAGTAGAACTTTTTGTTCTTGTCCAAAAGAAATTCAACCGTCGCAGCGTTGACGTAGTTGGCCTCTTTTATAATCCTCAGGGCGGCTTTGCAAAGTTCTTCCCTGGTGTCTTCATCTAAGATTGGACAGGGTGATTCCTCAATCATCTTCTGATGTCTTCGCTGAACGGAGCAGTCCCTTTCATAAAAGTGCAGTGCGTTGCCTTCTTTGTCGGCCATCACCTGTACTTCAACGTGGCGTGGCTCAACTATAAACTTTTCCAGATAAACGCTTCCATCTCCGAAAGCAGCTTTGGCTTCGGCCTGTGCTGCGCCGAAAGCCGAACGAAGGCTGATGTCGTTGTGCACAACCCGCATACCGCGACCGCCGCCGCCCGCGGCGGCTTTTATCATCACGGGGTAACGCATTTTGTTCGCAAGTTTCAACGCTTCAGAGTCGTTTTGGATTGTACCTTCAGAGCCGGGGACCACCTTCACCCGCACTTCGCGTGCGAGTTTGCGGGCCCTGACCTTGTCACCGAGCAATCGCATTGCTTCGACAGGCGGGCCGATGAATGTTATTCCGCAGTCTCGGCATATTTGTGCAAACTCTACGTTCTCCGCTAAGAAGCCATAACCGGGGTGAATAGCTTCTACGTCAGCAATTTCGGCGGCGCTGATTATGCGGGGAATGTTGAGATAACTCTCAGCAGGGTCCGCTGGGCCGATACAGACGGCTTCATCAGCGAGCTTCAAGTACGGGGCGTCTCTATCAGCCTCGGAATAAACTGCTACCGCCTCAATACCAAGCTCGTGACAAGCACGGATAATACGCAGCGCTATTTCACCGCGGTTTGCTATTAGAATCCTTGAAAACATATTCTCGTATCTCGTTTCCCGTGACTCGCGACTGGGAGCACGAATCACGATTCACTGTTCATACTTCTAATCCGGTTTGACCTTGAAAAGCACCTGGCCATATTCAACAGCCTGGCCGTTTTCCACAAGTATCTCGGCAATCGTCCCGCCGGTTTCGGCTTTTATCTCGTTCATTACTTTCATTGCCTCGATTATGCAAACAACCGTCTGCGGCTCAACCTGTGAGCCGACTTCAACACAGGGGTCGGAATCCGGACTCGGTGCTGCGTAGAAGGTCCCAACGAGGGGTGATTTTATCTCTACCAAATTCTCTTCGGCGTGGAGCTGTGAAACCGCAGGCTCTGCTTCGGTCGTGGGAGCTTGTGACGCATTGGGGCCGGCAGGCACAGCCATCGTGTTCTGAGCAGCGGTCGGCACAGAAGTCCCTGTCGGCGGTGCCTGGGAACGCTTCAAAAAGATTTTGTCATCGCCGTGCTTTATTTCGACCTCGACGAGGTCGTTTTTTTTCATTATCTCAATTAGTTCTTTTATTTTCTTCAAATCGCTTTTTTTCTTCTCTGCCATTACCGGTTCCTTTCTCTACAAAAGCTGTCCCTGATTGAATCAGAAGTCACAATTAGTATAGGCGCAAGAGCTGTTATTGCAAATAATTTCTGGCCTGTTATGTGTTCAAGAATTCTCCCTTTTCACCAACAAATCGGGTAAGCCCAGATGGTGATTCAAGGAGAAAAACGCAGGCTTTTTGCGTGTTTCTGTGGGTCTAAGAATTCAAAATCGCAAAAAATTCATATTTTTCGACAAACTTTTTGGCCGTAGAATACACTTGTAGTATGAAAGCTGATTCAGCGAAGAATACTGTTGAAGTCGGTAGCCGACACGTGGATGTTAGAACAGAATCGAAAATAGTAGAAGCGGCCTGTAACGGTGACATTGACAGCTTCGGCAGGCTCTATGAACGTTACTACGCTGCAATGGTATGGGTGGCCTATTCGATACTCGCGGAGCAGGACCTGGCCGAAGATGCTGCGCAGGAAGCGTTCACCCTGGCGTGTCACGAATTGGGTCGTCTGAAGCGACCGGAGAAGTTCGCCGGTTGGCTGGCAGCGATTTTTACTCTGATATAAGGCCCGGTATTGAGTACGGCCTTTTTTGTGTGTTTAGCATACCTTAAAGTATTTCGAGGCCGACTGCAGTGATGTCATCAACTTCGGATGGGTCGATTTTCTTATTTTGTGCAATTGTTTTGAGTTTGTCGAACATCTCGACTATGGGCAAATTCCTCATGCTGCAGAATTCTTCATTGAATCGAAAGCCAGTTGCCTCGTCGACACCACCGACAAAGGGCTCTGCTCCGTCGGAGTATAAGAGGAGTTTGTCGCCTCGCTGAAGCTGGACGGTCTGCTGGACGTACTCGGATTGTTCAAAAACGCCGAGCAGCGAGCCCCGTATTTCCAACTGTCGCGGCTCTTCCCGCGGCCTGGCAAGAACCGGATATGGGTGTCCTGCACGGGCGAAGGTCAGCTGTAGCGTCTTGACATTTAACAGGCAGTAGCAGCAGGTAGCAAACTGATAGCCTGAGAGTTTTTGTACGGCCATCCGCATATTGAGATTTTTCATAACTTCGACCGGCGAGAATATGCGGTAATTACTTTGAATGGTCTCTCGCATAACCAAAGCCTGTTTTACAAAAATGGTCAAAAGTGCGGCGGGTATTCCGTGACCGACCACATCAGCCACATAGAATCCGATATGCTGCTCGTCTATCCGGACGATATTGTAAATGTCGCCTGAGACCCACTCGGCCGGCAGAAAGAGTGTGGCCCATCGCACTTCATCGGTATTGGGTAGTTGAGTGGGCAGAAAATCCTGTTGAACAAGACCAGCGAGCCGGAGTTGCTCCGCCAGGTTCTCGACCAGAGCGCCGGTCATACCAAGCTGCTGCGCGAGTCTATTCTTGGCGATTCTTTGCGCTTGCTTTGGTGGGCCGGCTGGTTTTACGGAAAGACCGGAACTTTTCTTGCGGTATGCGAGATTGACGCTGATTCTGGTCCACAGCTCGTCTACAAAAACTGACTCCATCGTGCCAGCCATCGAGAAGCTGCTTTTTGCCGGCGATAAAGAAAAACTCTTAACGGGCAATTCCGTGCGGTCAGTGAGCAAGATCACGCCGACATTTTCCAGTTCCAGCGATTCTATTATTCGGGCTAATTTCTGCTGCTGTAACGTGTCCAGGTCTTGTGCATCGATTATTACAGTCCCGACCAAATCGAGTCGGTCGCGTATCTGTGGAAATTTGTCTATCGGAAGTATTGAGCAAGAAAGCTTCTTCTGTTTCAAGAGGCGCTTTATTTCGTAGGGCATCTGTCCCTGATTTGTCAGGTATAGAACATCTGTGAAGTTTTTTGGCAGCTCAACAGCGGTTAGTAGTTCAGCTTCTTCCATTTTCAATTGCCCGTTGCAGGGGGACCTATTTTACAATAAATTGCAAATTGAAAACCCAGTTACGTTATAGGACTTCCAATCAACGTCTGTTTTCCAATAACAGATAAGAATAACTTCGGCTTATGAGAGGAGGTACTTTGCGTTTTTTTGCTTTTTTCTACTTTTAGACCTGTGGTGACAATCTCTGTGCTGTCTACAAGCAGGAATGTTTGTTGATATTCGCTTGGGTCAAAGCTGCACTTAGCCGGCAAAGATTGCTGAGCCGATGCGGAGGATGGTAGCCCCCTCTTCGATGGCTACTTCGTAGTCGGAGCTCATACCTATGCTCAGCTCAGTAAACTGCGGGCCGACTATCTTCTCACCGCGCATCTCGATAAACAACTCTCTTGCCCGCGCAAAACAGGCTCGAACTACGTTCTTATTGCGTGTCAGGGGCGCCATTGTCATCAAGCCTATCAGTCTCAAGTTAGGTAAAGTCTCTATCTGCTCAGCCAGGTGTGTTGCCGCTCCCACTGGAACACCATATTTCTGCGGCTCGTTTGATGTATTTGTCTGCAGGAGGACCTTCGGGTGCAAGTTCAGTTTGGCTGCTGAAGTATCTATCTCTTCTGCCAGGCGAAGTGTGTCGACCGAATGTATAAGAGATGTGATAGGCAGCACATAGCGGACCTTGTTGCGCTGGAGGTGGCCAATCATATGCCAATTAACTTTTTCCGGCAAAGCTGAATCACGGTTGCCCTCTTTCAAGAATTCAGCTATTTGGGCGGAAACTTTCCTTAACTGCTGGACGCGGTTTTCACCAAGGTCTGTTAAGCCCAGTTGAATGACTTCTTTTATGCCTTCGATGGCGGCGGATTTGGTTACGACTACAAGTTTTATCTCGCTGGGATTTCTGCCGACACGGGCACAAGTGGAATTGATGGTGTCTTTTACACGTTTTATTCTGTCAGAAATTTTTGACATAAAAAATGGTTAAGGGTCAAAAGTCAACAAATTTACCCGCCCAAAACAAAACCATGGTCAAGATACCAGCCTGCTGCTTACTTTGCCAGTGTAAAAAAGATTAGGGCAAAAAATCTGACGGCTTTTTTAATTTAGACGGCAGGTACTTATTGACAACAAAATCCAGACCGTGTTTGGCAAACGCCTGCTGTTCGACACGAACTCCCATCTTGAGCATTTGATTTATCGCCTTTTGCCAGGGCTTGTGGTGTTTCACAAAGGGGTCGTTTTTCAGTGCATCCTTGGCCCTCTTTATATCCACATCTTTGAGCGGATGCGTAGGCAGCTTGTAATTTATAATGTCCTGCGGTGTTACGCCGAGAAACCGCACGGAGGGGACGCAAAAGAATCTGTTCATATGGGCCGCATTGCCCGAGCCGACTTTCAGGGTTCTGTAGATATTGAAATAGCCGTAAGGGTCACCGTCAACAAAGGCGTAAACAGGGACTTTCAATCGGTCAGTTAATCTTCTTATGAATCTGCGGCAGGCACGTGTCGGCACGCCGCCCATACTGATAAGAATGCATTTTGTTTTCTTCCAGTAATCGTACTTGACCAGCCTTTGGAACATGCCGGCCGTTTCGATTGCAAGAATAAACCTTGCCTGACCGTCGAATTGCAGTTGTTCAACCTCTGTTGGTATGGAATAGGCGCCGGAGCCGAACTTTGTGCAATCGATTTTGATTTTCTTGCCTTTGGCATCGGTGTCTATGACGATTAGTCTGCCGGCCACATCACCGCCTTTTTCCTCGGGCGTAAATCTTAGTTGTTCGCGGTTTACGGCGAACATCGCTTCAACGTCGTCCATAATAGTGTCAGACTCCGCCTGCTCGGAGAAACCGGCCTTACCCCAGTTCTTGGAGATATAGTAAGCCTCACGCTTAGTAGCCATATCATTTGTGTTGATGAGCTCCTTGGCAAGAGACATCATTTTAAGGGTCTGTGCGAAAGTTTTTACGGTGCTTACGGTAAGCGTACGCTGTTTGCTTTTGCCGAGCATCTCGAAATAGCCGATTTTGGCCTGGTATTTGACGTTGCTCAGTGAGCGAACAGGCGTGACCATCGTGGGGCTTTTGCTCTTAAGAATCTTTCCATGTATGTCTTTGGCGGTTTCCGTTATTTTTTGGGCCACAGGGACGTTTTTTGACTTTGACATTGAGGAACTCCAAAATTGATACCTGTCGGATTTATTTGCTGTAGTCTATGCCAGGTAGCGTGAATGTTCAAGCGTTTGGGCTTGCGATTTACGCTCCAAAACGCTGGAATAGCGAAAAAAATAAAAAAAAGCAGTTTTTGGCTTGCATTTTATGGCCGAATCGTGTATATTAGACGTGTTAAGTCTATCAGATTGGGGAAATGAGGCCCGTGAGCTTTTCATAATTTTGCTTGACAGGCTTTTCTTATCGGATTAAGCTTTTTGCCCGAGTTGTTTAAGTATTGCAATCAGGCTGCTTTTAGCAGCTTACGAACCTCGGCGAGGCAGCGTGGCACACCGGTTTCCC
>CAZOUM010000065.1:0-14332 GCA_964582985.1 uncultured Pirellulales bacterium
TACCTTTTTCGCATTCATCCACGGGTAAAACCCATGGCTTTCTGCGAAGGCGGGTGGAGCCCCACGGGCATAGCCCGTGGCACCTTCATCTTCGGCGGAACCCGCCGAAGCATCCACCTACGCTAAAGCTTCGGCGGATACCTTTTTCGCATTCATCCACGGGTAAAACCCATGGCTTTCTGCGAAGGCGGGTAAACTTTTTGCTCGTTTCTGCGTCTTGGTAATATTGAAGTATAAAATAACAAATGACCGGCTCAGAGAGTTCCGAAGGCTTTGAAGGCAAACCTAAACCAGTCTTAATTCCCAATTAACTCTTTGCTTGGTCGAGGATGAGGTCTTTGACTTTCCGGCTGGGCAGATTAAGAGCGCCATAAGCTGTTGACGCAGCGCCGCGCAGCACCGGCTCAATCTCCCGCGAGCTGACCAGCGAATAAATCGCATCTATCGTTTGCTCATCAAGCAGGTTGGCATTTAGTTTGGCCGAGACCGCCAGTGACCCGAACGCCTCTATTCGCACGACCATAGTGTTGGTCTCAGCCAGTGCCATTGCTGCTATTGCCCGCTGCGCATCGGGGCTTTTAAGATGGGCCAAAACCTGGCCGGTAAGGATTTGAACGTCAGGTCGGTTATCGTTGGTTGCGCTTATAAGGGCCTTCTGCGCGGCGGATAAATCAATAACACGATTTCTTGTATGAGCTAACTTGAGCATAGCGCTTGCTGCCCGCACGGCATAGCTGTGCGCTAACTGCCGGGTCCAGCCGTTCGCCTCTTCAATTGCCTGTGCATTTTGTCCGAGTGCTTCCGCCAAATTCCCGGTAACAAGTTTAGCTTCAGGGAAGCGCCGTTTGGGGCCGGCTTCAGCCACCGCTATCGCAGCGCTATACCGTACGGCCCTGTCACCGAAAGACAGCGCCTGGACAAGTGGCTGAGTGGGGCCGAGTCGATAAAGCAAAGATTTTTCACCTGCGGTCACAGCCAGCGCTTCGACAGTGCTCAGCGCAACATAAGCATTCCTGTCCTTAATGGCTCGGGCAAGTGCCTGATGGAGATATTCAGCCCCGGCCGTGGTTGCGTAGACAAAGGCCGTCGGATGTCCCTGGCCAAAATAATTAGGCATTTGAACATTTGCCGACTCGGCCTTGAAGAATGCCGCCACCCAAAGCCCTATCGCATCCCCGAATTCTGGGTTTGCCCTGAGCCCCCATTCGCACGCACGCATCGCCATAAGCTCGTTGAAATAACTCTTATCGACCTTCTCACGCGTCAGTCGTCTGGTCTCAGGATTCCAGAACCAGATATTGGCGAAAGGCGCATCTTCGGGCGCAGCCAGCGACTGAGCATGGTAATAATAATCCTCGGCCAGCCGATAGAACAATTTCGCGGCGGGAACCTTCAACGTGCCAGGGTCAATTTGCTTGATACTCTGCACCGCCTCGCCGCGAAGTTCGACAGAATCTTCTTTTTCGATGACGTACTTCAGATAAGCCAGGGCCTGCGGATATTTAATCCCGCCGAGTGCCTTTACTATTTCCGTCTTGACCGCCACGTTGTCGGTCTGCAGCGCGGCCACAAGTGGCCTGATTGCCTCTCTGCCGATGCGCGGAATCGCAGGCTTGATGCTGGGCCACTCTTCTTGACGCGAACGGTCGGCGATTGCGTCGAGCATAAATGGTATTGCATACTCGCCCGCGTTCTGCAGTCGCTTGACGCCTGTCTGCCACCCGCGTTTGGTCGTGCTGAGCCTTTTTATCTCAGCTACTATTATCTTCGGGTCGGCCCGCCGGATGAATCTGCCTTCCTCGATAATATCAAGAACCTTCTTACCGAGTTCGACCATCTCCGGGTCGGGGTGCGTCTCGATGACCCTCAATAAAAGCGCGTAACCGGCGGGATTTGCCTCACTCAAAGCAAGCAATTGCACAGGGTCGGGTTTGCTGTCAAGAAGGGCCTGTGCATAGCCTTTCGCTAAATCATGGCCGATATTTGTGAAGTGCAAAAAATCGTTCCAGTTCTCTTCAAGACTCTGGCCGAAACCGAGGTTAGCTATAAAGAATATTACCGCTAAAACGAATGGGATGGTCTTTCTGCTAAACATTGGAATATCTCCAAAAAAACCCTTCTGCCTTACCTAAAAACCGGTCCGGACGCCAAAAAACCAACGAATTGGCCTTTATGGCCGCTGCGCCCCGCATATTCTCACGCCGACTGCCTTCCCTAAGCGCACATACCGCACGCCGTTACGAATAATCGTCCGTCAAAACACTATACTACACTAAAATACCACGCCTGTCAACAAAAAACCAGCCCCCATAACCCGAATAAGCGGAGCGTTTTCTTTATTTTTTCCTTGCAATCGGGCAACGCCTTTATATAATAATTGGTAATAACACTGCGGTTTCTATATATTCACAGTAACCGCAGAACCGAAAAAAGGCCGGGTAGAGGAGGAAAAAAATGCCTGAGCGGATTTTAGTCCTTACCTTGTTGCTGTTAGCCGTTCCTTGTCGCGCGGAAATAATCATCGTCGATGACGACGGCCCTGCCGATTTCAACAATATCCAGGCGGCAATCGATGACTCCAATGATGGCGACACTATATATGTCCAGACCGGCGTATACACCGGGCCCGGCAACCGCGATATAGATTTTCTCGGCAAACCCATCACTGTTCGCAGCACCGACCCAAATGACCCTAACGTTGTGGCCGCGACAATAATAGACTGCGACGCCAATGCAAGCGAGCCGAACCGCGCATTCATCTTCCAAAGCGGAGAAGCCGGCAATTCTGTCCTTGCCGGCTTTACAATTACCAATGGCTATAAGAATTACGGCGGTGCGATATACTGCATTGGCATATGCCGACCGACAATTACCTGTTGCGTCATCACTGGGAACACGGCTACGGATGCGGGTGGTGGAATATACTGCGGCACTGGCAGCAGTCCAATAATTACCAATTGCGTCATCACCGGCAACAGGGCCTCGGTTAGAGGCGGAGGGATCAGTTACGGGGGGAGTGCTCTCAACATAAACATAAGCGACTGCACATTTATCGGGAATTCGGCCAGCACGGACGCGGGTGCGATACGCGGCAGCGCTGCAATAACCAACTGCACGTTCATGTGGAACACTGCCGACAATGGCGGTGCATTGGCAGATTGCACCGTACCCATTAGAAACTGCATCTTCATTGCCAACTCGGCTTCTGGTGTAGGTGGCGCGCTGCACAATTGCACCACCGAAATAAGCAATTGTGTTCTGAGCTGTAACTGGGCCGCTGGAAACGGCGGGGCTATAAATGATGTCTATTCTGATGTTAAAAACTGCACCTTCACCAGCAACTCAGCTGGCGGCTACGGAGGTGGAATATTTACGGATTATGGGGTCATAACTAACTGCATACTGTGGCGTAATACCGACAGCAGTGGTGGAACGGGCGAGTCCTCTCAGATTTACGGCGGGTGGCCGTACGTAACATTTAGCTGTATTCAGGATGAAGACCCCAATGATGCCGACATTCCGTTCGGCGGCGAGGACAATGGCAACATCGACGATAATCCGATGTTCGTTCGTGAGCCTAACGATGGTGGAGATGGATGGGGTGTTGGCGATAACGACGACTTCGGGGATTTGCATCTGCAGAACAGTTCACCCTCTATCAATGCCGGACATCCCTATCTCTCATACGGACCCGATGACGTAGATATGGATGGCCAGCCACGGGTTATAGGGGGCAGGGTGGATATAGGAGCGGACGAGTTTTTTACACAAATGTTGGCTGTGACCAAACCTGAAGGTGGCGAGGTGTGGGCTGGTGGCAGCACCCACCAGACTAAGTGGATAAGTTACGGTGTAGGCGGAACGATTGATATTCTTTTCAGTAGTAATAACGGCGAGGAATGGGAAACCATTGAAGATAATGTCGTCAATATTGGCAGCTACGTTTGGAATCTTCCGAACGCTGTGGATTCCAACGAGTGTTTGGTTTCAATTGTACCGAGCGGGCCCGACCCTAATGTTGTCTGCATCAACAGCGGCCTCTTTACAATCCACCCTGATTTCCTCCACCCCGAGGTTCCGTCGAAGTGGAAATCACTCGGCGGCGATTTTAAGCGGACTGGTTTGAGCCAGAACTATGGGCCGCAGCTCGGCTGTGTTAAATGGCAGTTCGAAACTGAGGGGGCAGTATCGGCAAGCGTTACTGTCGGAGCAGGCGATAGAGTGCATATCGCCTGTGAGGACGGCAAGGTTTACACGCTTGACATCGACGACGGCTCACTTCTCTGGAGTTATGATACGAACTCGCCGCTTCTTAGTGCGCCGACCGTGGGACCTCGCGGTTCGGTGTATGTCGGTAGCGAAAATGGAAAGCTGTATGCGATTAGCATTGGCGGCACTTTACGGTGGACGCACAGCACCGGCGGTCTTATATACTCATCCCCGGCCGTATCAGAGGATGGCAACATATATGTTGGCTCACAGGATGGGACACTTTATGCACTGGGGCAGGACGGCAGCGAACTGTGGACCTTTAAGATAGCCGGTTCCGGCATAATTGAGGGGTCGATTCTTGCATCTCCGGCAATAGCCGCCGACGGCACGATATATATCGGCGGACTATACGACCCGAACCTTTACGCACTTGACCCAAACAACGGAAGTGTAAAATGGGTCTGCAATTTCGCGTCCGGCGGCTGGCCGTTTGCCTCGCCGGTTGTCGCTGAAGACGGCACAATATACCAGACGCTGCTTCATGACCCAAATCTCTATGCAATCAAGCCAAATGAACCTAACGCAGGCACTATAATCTGGTCAGCTCATCTTTCAAAGATAAACTTTTGGGACGATTTTTCATACTCGGAATGGTTTGAGCCGTATTACTATGAATGGGGCAGGTGCATGCACCCTTTTCTGCCATTTATGTACGAAGGGGCGTTGTATCATCTGGGCGATTCGGGCTGGTCGGAACCGGCATTAGGGCCTGATGGCACAATTTACGTAAGCCTCGAGGACCCATATCTGCGGGCGGTTGAGCCCAACGGGACTATCAAGTGGATAAGTAAGCCGGGGGCAAGGAGCGACTACACCGAAACTTGTGGGGATTTCGGTTGCGGTTGGTACGAGAAAAGTCCTGGAGCGATGGGTGGCTTCACCTTAACCGTTGGCAGCGACGGCCTAATCTACGCCGGCTGCGATGACGGCAACCTTTACGTGGTTGACGCAAACGGCTGGGACGTCGCCCGGTTCGACAGCAACAACCACTGGTTGAGCTTTCCGGTAATATCAGCCGACAATATAGTCATGGTCAGTGACTCAAGAGATAATTCAATGCTAATCAGCCATCCTAATAACGTAGTATGGGCAATTGGAGGTGACTGCGAAGGCCAGGACCTGGATTTGTACTGGCAGGGCGGCGCCCAGGACTTGGACAACAATGGAGTGGTGGACTTCAACGACCTTCATATACTGGCCGGCGATTGGCTCAAGTGCACAGACTGCAGTAATTTTGCATGTGTTTGGCCCTTTGGCGTTGAGAGAATGTATTTTATAGGCGATATAAACAGGGATAAATATGTTGATTTTGTCGATTTTGCTCTGCTGGCAGAGCGATGGCTCGGTGGATATTGAGGGACAAATATTATGAAATACAAAAGTAGTTTTACGAAAAAAGACCTTGTCGTAATCCTGGTCAGTGTGGCTTTTGCACTGGCTAATCTTGGAGCTGTCGGTCGAAGCACCGGACGCCGACGAGCCAAAGAGTTTGTCTGTCTTTCAAACCTGATGCGATGGGGTCGCATCTTCCAGGCATTTACCAACGATAACGACGGCTATTTCGCAGAAAGGAGCGGAGACGAACCTCCCTCGATGTATGAATGGCCGGTGACGTTCGAGTCATATTACAAAAACCCGAGGATGCTTTTGTGTCCGGAGGCCACAAAATCCTGGGATGAGGGAGGCCGGAACCCCTTTATGGCCTGGTGGTACGATGGTGATGAGACAGGTATGGCTGTTAGCAGCTATTGTATAAATCTTTGGACCTCAAATGAGACCGGAAGTGGAAAGGTCGGCGGTAATAGGCAACTGTTCTGGAGGACCCCTCATGTCAAAGACGCATCCTGCGCACCGATACTATTGGATGGTCAGTGGAAAGATGCTGACCCAACTCCGTGGGATGAACCTCCGGAACATGAGGGCGCTTGGTGGACGCCCAATGAACATGAGATGCGGCGTCCCTGTGTCAACCGCCACAATGGGGGTGTGAACGGTCTCTTCTTGGATTTCTCTGCCCGCAAGGTAGGACTTAAGGAGCTGTGGGAGATTTGGTGGTATCGCGGGTGGCCGGAAGACAGGGCTGCAGCCGGCGTGCCGGATTGGGCAACAGAGGCGCCCTGGATGCAGAATTTTAAGGATTACTCCCCATAGTTCGGAGGCCGGGTTTTTGTAACCTCTTTTTTGTCTTTGACCCATCTACACGGAGGGTTGGGTCTCGGTGGGTGAGCCAGCGTTAATCGCAGCGGCTATCTGCAGGAATTTCGGCATAGCGTAATCAAAGAACCGCTTATAGCTCTCGCAAAAATAGCTTTCTCGCCCAAAGTCCTCCCTATCAAAAGGGGCCCGGTCCTTCATACAGCCGGCACGACAAAGGTCAAGATGTCGGCACAAGATGCACTTATTACAAAGGTTCTGCTTGGCACGGGCAAAGGCCCTCTTCTTGTCGGAGCCGGCAAGTTTTTCTATCGGCGTTTCAAAAATATTCCCCAGCCGCCACTTCGGCTCAACAAAAAAATCACACGGAAAGCACTCACCGCTGTGCTCGATAACAATGTATTGGCTGCACTGTTTGCTAAATGTGCAGATTGTATGCTGGCCGGTGACACAGTGCGACACTATAGAATCAAAGTCACGAATGCTCAGCTTCTTCGGCCCGTACTCGTACCACCGGTCGAATATCCTGCACATAAACTCTCCGTACTGCCCCGGCGTCACTGAAAAATCCGCAATGTCCCCGGTGACTGAATCAACCTCCACGCAGGGAATAAACTGCAAATATTTGATTCCCTGCTCGATGAGAAAATCAAACACCGCATCAGGCTGTTCTGCGTTTTTGTTGTTTAGCAAAATAAGGGCGTTGAATTCGACCTTATGTTCTTTACATTTTTCGATGGCCCTTACCACTTTGTCAAAAGTGCCCGCGCCCGAAAAATCTTTGCGATAGTAATCGTGCAATTCTTTGGGCCCGTCGATACTAATGCCCACAAGAAATTTGTTCTCCTGCAGGAATCGACACCAATCGTCATTGAGCAAAATTGCATTGGTTTGCAGCGAATTACTAACCTGCTGGCCCGCTGAGCCGTATCTTTTTTGCAGCTCGACCGCTTTCTTGTAAAAGTCGAGTCCCATCAGCATCGGTTCACCACCTTGCCACGCAAAGCCGGCCACCGCAAAACCCAATTCCATATAGTCCTTGACGAGCTTCTCGAGCACTTCATCGCTCATTCGCTGTCGGCCTTGCCCGATTTCCGGCGCTCGGTCCTTGTAAAAACAATATTTGCAATCAAGATTGCAATCCGAGCCAGACGGCTTAATCAAAAGAGTAAATGCCTGCATTGTCCTTTGCTACCTTTGCCGGTAAGAAGCATTCTGCGAACTCACTCCGACACGCTGTGCCCACTCTTCATACTTTGACTTGAGCTTTTCGACAATCTCAGGGTGTCTGTCCGCAAGATTACGAATCTCCGAGCGGTCGCGTTCAAGGTCGTACAGCTCCCATTGTCGCCGCTTCTCCGCTACCAGTTTCCATTTACCGTGCCGGACGGCTTCGTGCTTCACATGTTCCCAGAAAAGATACTCATGCGCCCTTCTCTCTTTGCCCTCGAAAATGGGAAGAAGACTTTTCCCTTCAAGAGCAAGAATCTTCTTGCCGTTAATCGCTTTTGGATATCTTCCCCCGGCCACATCAACGCACGTGGCCATAATATCAATGATATGTCCGACCTGACGAGTGATGAAGCCCTTGTTTTTTATAACCGCAGGCCAGCGAACGATAAGGGGTGTCGAGATACCGCCCTCGTGCGTATACTTTTTGAACAAACGAAATGGCGTATTGCTGGCGTTTGCCCAGGATTGGCCATAGCTCATATACGAATCAACCCCGCCCGGCGGCAGCCCGTTCTTACGACTGTCAAAACCTAATGGCCCGGTCTCGTGACATCCGCCGTTATCAGACAGGAACATCACAAGCGTGTTTTCTTTTTTGCCGATTTGTTTGAGTTTCGCGAGTATCCTGCCAATACCCTGGTCCATACGGTCAATCTGTGCGGCATAAACTGCCATCTTCAAATCCATCAATTCCTTGTCTTCCACCCCGTCCCACGGTACTGCGCCTTTATCGCGCGGCGTAAGCCGCCACTTCCGGTGGATTATTCTCATCCTAACCATCCGCGCATATCTTTTTTTACGCAGCACGTCCCAGCCTTCGAGATACTTGCCTTTGTATTTCGCAATATCTTTCGGCAGGGCGTGCAGCGGCCAATGCGGCGCAGTATAAGCAACATATAAGAAAAACGGCTTTTTCCTGCGACCGTATTTATCTATGAAGCTCACCGCGTTGTCACTGAACGCATCCGTTATATAAAAGTTTTCCTTGCCGGGCATATAAGGTTTACCGTCTTTGGCAAATCTGCGTACGGTGCCTTTGCGTTTCGCCTTGGTAATATCAAAATAATTCGCCGCTCCACTTATCAGCCCGTAGTACCGGTCAAACCCCCTGTCAACAGGCCAGTGCGGTCGGCTTTCGCCGACGTGCCATTTGCCCGACATTAACGTGGTGTATCCCACCTTCTTAAGTACCTCCGCTATGGTGACACATTTGTCGTTAAGATAGCCCTGATAAGGTCCAGGTGGATTAACATCTCCTCGCTTGGCGTTTGTCATACCGCCTATCCCGGCCTGGTGCGGATACAGTCCGGTCAAGAGCGATGCACGCGTCGGACAGCACCGGGCTGTATTGTAAAACTGCGTGAAGCGCAGTCCCTGGGCTGCTAACCGCATAAGATTTGGCGTATGAATCTCCGAACCATAACAAGCAAGGTCGGAGAACCCCATATCATCCGCCATAATCAGAATGATATTTGGCCTGCCCTTGGCTCTTTTAGCGGAGGACAGCTTTTCAGTACTCGCACATCCCGGCAGCGCAAATCCCGCAGCGCCAAGACCTATGGCTTTAAGAAAATCACGCCGTGTGTAATCTTGTGTACTCATGTTTCGCAGCTCCTTTCCGTATTTGCTTTTCTTATCTACTTCACTTTGCCTTGTATTTTCTCCTGCTGACAGCCATATACCAAGAGAATTTTCCAATTTTCCCTCAGAACCCCTTGTCCCCGCTCGTCGGTGGCGGGGACCCAGTTCCCTCGCCCCGCACCAAATAGGCCCTTGCCGAATTTTGGTGCGGGGTCATTCCGAGCGAAGTCGAGGAATCTATTAGGAAATGTCATTGCGAGAATCGCAAGGCGATGCGCGGCAATCTCACACCCTTTGTCATTCCTGCGAACGCAGGAATCCACTTCCTACTTCGATATTCCTTGCTTGCCCCGATGCTTTCTCTTGGGGTTGGGCATTCGATATTCATCTGCCTGTCCCCTGATACCCTCCTATACCCTGATTCCCTGCTACCTGATTCTCTGCTACCTGATTCTCTGCTACCCGATTTCCTGCTACCTGATTCCCTGCTACCTGATTCCCTGATGTCCTGATGCCCTTATGTTTCCTCATCCCGCCTTTTGTCATTTCGAGCTTGTCGAGAAATCTATTCCGTAAACCGTCGCGAAGCGACCACAAAAATATTTAGCCCACCAATTTATTGGTGGGTTCTCTTTACCCCAAGTCATTCCCACTTGCCTGCCCTCGACTCCGATCGGGGGTCATTCCTGCGAACGCAGGAATCCACTTCCTACTTCGACATTCCGTGTTCGATGTTGGATATTCCTCACGGCCCCCGCCTTTCACGCGGGGTTACAACCTACGCGATACACAATACGCACGGCGCAATACGAAACCTTGCCCCGCAATTTATTCCACATTGTCATTCCGCACTTGATGCGGAATCCAGGATAATTCCCCTCCCAATTCATTTCCTGCCTTTTTCGCTTGGTACACGCGAAAATAACTACAAAAACCCAAAAAAATTCTTGACAACCAGAATCCTTTACAGTACAAAACTGACACTCGTTTCTCAGTTGTCGTTTGAAGGACTAAATTATCTACACCCGCTTTCGTCTCGGCGGATGGAGGAGTGGTCAAATGCACCCGTGCTTCCAAAATGGAGATTATCCTGCCGACGCGCAAAATCACCATCAAAACAGCACAAAATCCCCAAATGCTACCGCACAGCGCAACGTTATAGTGAAAGTTGCCTTTTTCGCGTCAAAATCCGAAGCACAACAAAATTCGGGTCACGGGGCACGTGCCCCGGCTAACGATTGGCCTGCTCGCGGCCCACCACCCCTTTGTCATCCTGAGCTTGTGCCCAAGGTGCGCAGTCCCTCCCACCGTCATTTCGAGCTTGCTTGCCCCTACCTGATTGGGGGGCCGAGAAATCTATTCCGAAACACCGTCGCGAAGCTTGCCCCTACCTGATTGGGGGGCGACCTCAACCATATTTAGCCCACCAATTTATTGGTGGGTTCTCTTTACCCCAATTCATTCCGAACTCTCTTGCCCCGTCATTTCGAGCGCAAAAGTTTACCCTGAGTGCAATCGAAGGGAGAAATCTATTCCGAATACCGTCGCAACGCGACCTCAAACAAAATAATTACAAAAATCCAAAAAAAATTCTTGACAACGCCCATCTTCTACATTATAAAATCGGCACTTGCTCCATTGTTTGTCGTTTGAAGGACTAAATTATCTACACCCGCTTTCGTCTCGGCGGATGGAGGAGTGGTCAAATGCACCCGTGCTTCCAAAATGGAGATTATCCTGCCGACGCGCAAAATCACCATCAAAACAGCACAAAATCCCCAAATGCTACCGCACAGCGCAACGTTATAGTGAAAGTTGCCTTTTTCGCGTCAAAATCCGAAGCACAACAAAATTCGGGTCACGGGGCACGTGCCCCGGGTAACGATTGCCCTCCCCGCGGCCCGCCGCCAATGTCATTCCTGCGAAGCCTGTCCCCGCGAAGGCGGGGAGCAGGAACCCAGTTTTATTCAGCTAATCAACCGTATTTTGTTGCGAAAGAATGATCTTTGAAAAGGAGAAAAAAATGAAACACAAATGTTTTTTGCTAATGTCGCTATTAATTTTATGTGGCACAAGTAGGGCTACTACTATCAACTTCGATGTTTGGCCAGACGGAAATTCTATCCCTGCTCCAACAGACCCTCCGTATCTTTCCATCACAGATGAGTTTGCCGAATGGGGCATAATATTTGAAAGCACAACTAAGATAATGCAGCGACAAGACCTAGGTAACTTTGACAGCGTGCCCAATTCTTTGTCTCCTGACCGTACTGAAGATAATATTACATTGGATGCCCACTTTATCGATCCTTGCAACCCAAATATAGATGGTACCGTAACCTGGGTATCATTCTTCCAAGATCGGGGTGCTCAAAGTGGGGGAGGAACTTTCATTGCCTACGATTTAGGCGGCAACGAAGTAATCAACGAAAGCTTCAATACATCGGGCAAAACGTTTCATACGTTTGATGATTGGGGATACGTCGGTGAAATCCATAGGATTTACATAGGAGAATGTCGCGATGCACTCGATGATCTTACGTTCGGTGAAATCATGCCTGTTCCCGAACCGCCTTGCGGCTGGATTGCCTTTGTCTCAAGCCAGGATGGTGACCCCGACATCTGGGCGGTCAGGCCCGATGGCACGGATCTGAGACAACTAACAGACTTGCCCGGCGACCAGTACGCGGCACAATGGTCACCCGATTCGACCAAAATCGCGTATCCCAGCCCAAAGGACGCCCAAATATGGGTATACGACTGGCTCACCGGCGATAATACTAAAATCTACGATGCCCACGACTACGAAGGCCAAGACCTCGGAGTCTCGCATGTCGGCTGGCCCTCCTGGTCACCTGACGGCACCAAAATCCTCTTTCACGAGGATGTAGCTCACATCACAGTCATAAATGCCGATGGCACCGGACGTCAAGTAGTCCCTGTCGAAAGCGGGTATGTGGCGCAGACCTCATGGTGTCCGACCGGCACGGCCTTTGTCTATAACAGGCGCAACTCGGGCGCATCTTACTCAAGTGACCTCTGGATTTACGACTTTACCGACACAGGCGATATTATGGCTGGCAACAACATCCGGCTGACACAGGGAGCAAGCAGCGAGTCAACTACCAAATACGCCCCCGACTGGACACCAAGTGGAAACATCCTCTTTATGTGGGGTCACAACATCGCTATAATTGACCCGGGCCAGTCCCCGAACTGGGCGGATCCATCAAACCCCAATGTTACTTTTCTCACCAACGACGGCACTTGGCCATCTTTGGTATACGGATATCCGTCTTGGTCCCCCGACCTGTCGCAAGTAGTCTACGACTACTGGACTTCACAGAGCCCCGAAGCCCACCTGTGGATAATGGACGCCTCCGGCGACAACCGGTATCAGTTGCCCACTCCTCCGGGTTCAATCCCCGACTGGGGCAACCCACCGTCTGAACCGGCGGAGCCAAATATTCACGTCTCCCCACTCAGCCACGACTTTGGCGACGTTGAAATAGGCTCGGCCAAAACAATGCTGGTCAGCATTACTAATACCGGAGACGCAGACCTAACGGTAACCAGCCTTGATTTTCAGGCTGGTAGCAGCAGCGATTTTTCGATTACGTCCGCCCCGGCACTACCGGCAACAATCGCTATTGCTGCGACAGTGGATGTTGAAATTACTTTCTCACCATCAATTCTCTATTTTTCTTCTGCCACTTTGGAGATCGGCAGTGATGATGCAGATGAGTCCCTCGTGCAGGTGAGTCTAAGTGGTGTCGGCGTATGGATAGAGCCACCACCAGACGAGCAGATAGAAGAGATTCTGGATTTCATTGATGAATCCGTTGAAGATGGAAACCTCGCCGGTGATGGCCCGGGCAACTCTGCTGACAAGCGATTAAATGCCCTGATTAACATGATCGAGGCTGCAGGCGACCTGATAAGAGACGGGCTGTATGATCAAGCCCACCAGCAGTTGGAGGACGCCTACAAAAAGTGCGACGGCCAAGCTCCACCACCAGATTTTGTCTCAGGACCAGCAGCACAAGAGCTTGCAGATCGTATACAACAACTGATGCAAATCATCAGAGGTGCTATCATTGTTACCGTAGATGGGATCTCCCCGGAAAGCACACTGCTCGGGCTCATCGGAGTCCCTTGGCCTTGGGATGATGTCGAGAATTACTTGGGGACTGCCTTGGCTGGAATGAATCTACAAGCTTATAATGTGCAGATCGTCAATTTCGACTGGTCACGCGACCCGGGCCTACCTCCCCTGGGAGATACTTACTGGGAAGTCAGGAACCTACGTGATCTATTGCGAGAACAGTATGGCACCGCTGAAGAAGAGGGTAGGAAGTTCATTGTGGTCGCGCACAGTTGGGGAACCTTCCTATCTTATTGCGCTCTCTCGGATTTGTCCCAGGATGAAGACACCGTTAGCTGCGACCTTTACCTAACCCTGAGTTCGCCGCTCGGCACATATGCTGCGCACCCGGGCATGTATCCGCAAGAGGGCGTAATCGACGCCTTTCTAAGTGCCTGGAGAGCTATATTAGATGCGGACCCATTCGGTGACTGGATAGGTTATCCGCTCACCGACAAGCACCTCAATTTCTGGGCTTGGGGAGACGTTATTTCTGGACCGCTTAACCCATTATTAGGCGGAGTGACAGATAAAAATGTGGACTCTGATTCGGTCGAAGACGGAAACGATGAAAGAAACTTCACAACAACCCTGGCAGATGGCCAAGATACAGGCTGGCACAAGTTCACATCCTTGCAGACAGGCGGGTTGATGAACAACCAATCCATGAGAGATACGGTTGAGGACGCAATTCTCCAGGTGCTTGGCGAATAATACCTTCGATTCGAATTAGGCGGGATGTTCACAAAGGGCTGTGAGCAAAAATGCTCCCAGCCCTTTCTTTTCTTAACCCCCCAAAACCTCGCTTTCCACTCACTACTCACCAATTAACCCCTGAGGGGTTAACCACTCACCCGCCACGAGAATCCCGCATCGAGAATCCAGCATCGAGAATCCAGCATCGAGATTTATCCGCCGGAGGCAGAATCCCGCATCGAGCATCGACCC
>CAZOUM010000066.1:0-14018 GCA_964582985.1 uncultured Pirellulales bacterium
CCAATGGAAGGGACAGTTAAAGTCTTTAAGTCCATGGTGGGGCTGTACCCATCTGTGACCGACAAATTGCTTGTTTTGATTTTTTTTGTTTTATTGGCCATCATCGGGAATAAGCTTATCTGTGGATGGGCTTGCCCGTTCGGAGCGCTGCAGGAATTGGTCTACAGCCTTCCCATCCTCCGTAAAATGAAGCAGTGGAAGGCGCCATTTTGGCTGACGAATACGATAAGGGGTGGATTGTTTTTTGTAGCGCTGTTATTTCTCTTCGGTATTGTCGGCGGCAGGAAGGGGTTTGTGATTTACCATTATCTCAACCCGTTTAATCTGTTCAATCTGGATTTCGACCATTGGCTGATTCTGGTCACAGTTGTTGTGTCTCTGGCTCTGGCGTTTTTTACATACCGGCCGTTTTGTCATCTTATCTGCCCTTTTGGTTTTGTTTCGTGGATTGCAGAACAGATTAGCTTAACGAGGATAAAGATTGACCATGAGAAGTGCACAAACTGTGGGCTGTGCATCAAGGCCTGCCCAAGCCAAGCCGCTAAAGACAGAGTATCGGATAAGCTATTTGGCGCTGATTGCTTCAGTTGCGCCCGTTGCCTGAATGTATGCCCTGAGGATGCTATCCGATATGGTTCTGTGTTTTCCAAAAGCTCCCGCGAGAAACTTCAGAAACAATCTGCTTTAGAAAAAGGTTCTGCTTCGGTGGGGATTTTCGGAGGTTTTAATCGCTGATTAGGCGGAGTTTTTAGATTTTTAAATTGTGGTTTTGGGTGGAAGAGGGAGGAACAGAGAAATGGTGGGCACAGCCCATCGTAGCTATAATATCAGATGCGTTCCTTATATATGGGAGAACCGGGTTAATATCTTTTCGCAAAATCACGGCTTGACGCGTATGAGTCGAAAAGCATTTAGGACGGCGCGTCCGCCTGGGTAATCGCGATAGTCGATATAGAACTTAGGTGCCTCGTACACCACCAGCACCGGTGAGCCGTCCGTTCGGAACCGTACCAACGACGGCGAGAGCTTTGCGTCGCTGTCGATGTGCTGAGTCTTCACGTTGTAGGCGTTCTTTATCGCAGTGACACCCTTGCCGGGGCCTTTGGGCACACCCCACTTATTGTACCCTGGCAGGGGCTCAGGGGGCAGTGGGTGAACGGTAATCGCCGGCATCGGCCCCTGTTCCGGAGCCGTGGCCAGGAAAAAACTTCTGTACTTTATCGTACCCAGACAGCTCGTCTCGTACCTGTCGCAGTGATAGAAATGGTTGTGGTAGCTGTACAGCTCGTATTCGCCCGGTGGGATATCTTCAAAGGCGAGCAGAATATTTCCCCATCGCAGCGACCCGCCGCTGTGAGTAGCCCAGTCTGCCGACTGATAAAAGGCGTTGCAGATGGGGTCGCCGTCTGGTTCTCCGGCAGGCGCGCCCTCGCCGGCCATCGAGTACATCCGCATCCCCTTTACTTTCAGTGCGCCCATGCCCTCGTTGCCGATTGTCAGCCAGATGTCGATGGGTGTTCCGCCAGCGTTTTCGAGCTTTGCAACGTCATGACTGTACATATCAGCCCAGCGGGGGTCTGCCCAGATGGTCCAGCCGGGTTTTGCCGTCTCGGGCATCGGCTCGCTGCTGTTCCACTTAGGTAGCGCCAAGTCAACCTGCAGCATCAGCTTCCCGTCGGTGATAAAGCTCCAGATGTCGCCCATGACAGCCTTGTCCCCGTGCACCTCATCGACCCGCCAGTAGTACGTAGTGGCCTTTTCCAACCGCGGCGGCTTGAAGCTGGTTTTCTTTCCTTCCTGAACCACCTCAGAATGGAAGTACACATCCGAGGGACTCTTGCCGAAATAGACCCTGTGCTTCTCGGCCTTGTGCCCCGGCGACCATTTGAGCGTCACGTCCGTCGGAAGCTTGATGGCGGTGTCGAGCGGATAAGGCTTCTTGGCCTTGCCATCGAGAACGGTGAATTTCCAGATTCTTCCGTGGATAACCCTGTCGTGGTCGTTCTTGTCCACCTGGTCCACCCGCCAATAATAGGTGTCACCCATCCTGAGATTCTTGAATGTGTAACTGTTCGAATCAAGCGTTCCGGCCACGCTGTCATCATGCGGGTCTCTTATCGTCTCCTTGATGTCCTGGCCGGCGTAGAGGACGTGGCCGCCGGAGTCTACTCCCGGCGTCCAGTGCACGGTGACATCGGGCGGCACATCGACCGCACCGTACGGCGGGAAGGGGTCAGAGGCAAGCTTTATCGGCTGGAGTGCATGCAGCCTAAAGGCGTTGAGCACCGCGCTGGTCTGGCTGGCATGGTAGGTTATGGTCACCGGGCCCGAACCATCGGTGCGAAAGAGGACCTCAGACGGCACCAGCTCGCTGTCGTTGCGCACATGCTGGATGGGTACGTCGCTGACCGGGCTGAGCTGAGTTACGCCGCGGCCGCTCGCGGTGATTGCAAACATATTATCCCTGCCGCGGCGCCTACGGCTGATATTGTGATAGCTGTAGAGGACGTAATCACCCGGCAACAGGCCGGGGCCGCTTATTGTGAGCTGAATGCTCAGGGTCACTGATGTCTCACGCTCCGTACAGCAGTCGCGCAGCATTCTGCCGATGTCGCGTGCTTCGACGTAATAGGTGTTCGCTATCTGGTCTCCCGGTCCCGCTCTGAGGTTAGCCATGCCGGTGTCACCGAGGGTGCTCAGTTCCAGATGGATGCGGGTCTGGTCGACGTTCCAGAAGACAGCAGAACCGTGAGCATCCCCATCGCAGCCGCCGGGCAGGCGCCAACGCACCCAGCCGGGCTTGAAAGTGTTGTCACTTCGGGGACAGCCAAAGTCAACCTTGAATAGTTCATAGACGGGCGCCATCGCAGCTGCACTGTTAAGCACATTTAGAACTGCAACCATCAACATAAGAAAAGACTTTCTCGTAAGCACAGTAAAACTCCTCTCAAGAAAAACGTATCATCCGAGATTTCCGATTTAAGGTGTTTGGAAAACGCTTCCACGCCTTTCAACTGCATACTATATCAAGAGCTTCTTTGAATTTCAACAGTCCGAAGCCCGTTGATTTGCAGGGATGAGGATTAAATAAGCGAGGTCGTGCGGATTTTCCATAAGGCCCTGTTTTATAATTTGTTTGGCATTTGATGTGGTCCGGCGACGGTTTTGCATATTAATCGGTGACAAGGAGTGGGAATTTGATAATATATTATGTGGAATTGGGAGGCGTGAGAGAGATTCAAAGCGAGGTAAATAGGAAATTTCAAGATGAAAAAAAATTCGATGCTTTTGGTGATAACGCTGTCATTATCACTTAGCTTGTCCGGCTGTGGGCGTGAGGGCAAAGGTCGGGTAGTTTCCTGGGATAATGTTGCCATAAGTTACGATGTGCAAGGTAAAGGGGAGCCAGCCCTTGTATTTGTGCACGGCTGGTCATGCGATAAGAGCTATTGGAGGCTTCAAGTGCCTTACTTTGCAAAGCGATACAAAGTTGTGACGATTGACCTTGCGGGGCATGGAGAGTCTGGTCTTGGGCGCGAGAGCTGGACGATGGAGGCGTTTGGCAAAGACGTTGCAGCGGTTATCGAGAAACTGGACCTTGGCCGGGTTATTCTTATAGGGCATTCGATGGGAGGACCTGTAATCATAGAGGCGGCACGGAAAATCCCCGAACGCGTAATCGGCCTGGTTGGGGTTGATACCTACCTCGACTTCGAGAGACAATATACTGAGGAGCAAATTGATGCAACTCTTGGCCGTTTTAAGGCAGATTTTGTAGGAAGTACAAGCAAATTAGTGCGCGGTATTTTTGTACCTGACGCGGACCCGGCGCTTGTAGAATGGGTCGTGAGGGACATGTCTTCGGCCCGGCCGGAAGTCGGAGTTGGTGCAATGCGGGGGTTATTAAGCTTTGACGCTAAAGAAGCACTCAAGGAGGTTCGGGTGCCGATATATTGCATAAACTCGGACATGCGTCCGGTCAACTTGGAGGCTGGCCGACGGTATGCTGCGTCTTTTGAAGTAAAACTTATGTCAGGTGTTGGACATTTTGTAATTTTAGAGGACGCTGAAACATTTAACCGGCTACTCAGCGAAACGATAAATGAACTTAGTTGGTGAGTCGGGATTGGTGGGCTGAAGCCCACCGTACCCAGGTAAAATCCAAAATCTCAACTAACGTAGTAACTAATCGGCGCGCGAATATCGCGTCCGTTGGAGGGGTGTGTTGAATTAGGCTATTCACTCATTCTTGTCTTGCTGAAGCCTGACGAAGAGCATTAAGGAAACCCTGCGGGACGGGGTGGCCTAAACTCCGCGCCTTTTCGACGTCATCCCAAGCCTGATCGTAGTTGCGCTGGACGAAGTAAAAAAGTGCGCGTTGGCTATAGGCTTCGGCGTCGTTCGGATTTATCTCAAGAACCTTATCATAGTCCAACTTAGCTATCTCATATTGACCGCTCTTCGTGTAGAGGTATGCCCGACGCTTGTGGGCCTGTGCATCCTTTGGATTGGCCTCAATGGCGAGCGAGAAGTCCGCAATGGCCTGCTCATACTCGGTCTTAGCCTGGCGGGCAAGAGCACGATTGTAAAAGGCATTGGCATATCCGGGTTTAATTTGAATAGCCTTGGTAAAATCCCGAATCGCGAGGTCATATCCGGCCATACGACAATAGGCGGTGCCGCGATTGACATAGGCTTTGGCATCGTTTGGCCTGAGCTCAAGTAGTTTGTTACAATCTTCGATGGCTTTTTCATGTTGACCTACAGCACTATATGAGACCGCTCGATTGCCGTATGCCTGGGCATACTTTGGGTCTATCTCGATTGCCTCGGTAAAGCACGCGATGGCTTTGTCATGCCGACGTTCGGCAGCATACGTGAGCCCCTGCCTGACATAGTCCACCGCCTCTTCGACATAATGCACTTGTTTTGTTGCACAGCCTACAAGAAACAGGCAAACGACCACAGCCAGTGTGAGCAGTACGCGTTCCAACTTTTCTTCGGCTCGAAAACACATCGTAACTAACCTCCTTTCGCAAATATACTATTCTCTTACGATTTTCTCACCGCAGTATTTTAACGATTGGGCGTCTTAATTCAAGGGAAAGTTTTGGCTGGTACGAGCCTCGTAATAAATTGAGGGCTAAATATAAAAGGTGTATACAAAAACCCGCGCAATAAATTGCGTGGCTAAATATGAGACTGCCGCGTCGCTTCGCTCCTCGCAGTGACAAATGCTCAAATCGTATGTGAAAGAAGCACGGCACTTAGGGGACGGCAAGGACCCAGCGGGTGTAATTTCGAGCGTTGGGAAAGGTTATGGCAAAGACGTCGATTTTGGCCGGCTGGTCTTTCGGGTCGTCGTCAATTGTGGTGTAGGTAATGTCGTTGAGCGTTATGGAAATTTTGAGTAACTTTTGTGAGAGTCGCTCGAATCTTATGGTCAGCAGTGAGAAAGCATTGAGAGGCGGGAAGGTCTTACAATCTGTTTCGGGTTTGCTCGGTTTCGGTGGCTTTTTTTAGAATCTTTTTCTCTTTTGATGTGAGGCTGTGGATTCCGGAGTGGTGGACTTTTTGCAAGATGCGGTCAACCTCCACCTGGAAATTGCGTTGTTCGGCGATTTTCTTTTCCCAGGTACCGGCGTGGATTCTTGATTTTAGTTTGTTACGCCAGGATTGGGAAAACACGTAAATTGCTCCGGTTGCCATACCTGCGAGATGCGCGGCGTCGCCGCCGGCGTTTGAACCTTTTGCCGCTAAGTTGATTACGTAGAGGAGTGTGAAACCAACTGCGGCCACCCTTATTGGTATTGGAAAGAGAAGAATGAAAACGACAAATTGTGGAAAAAGGATTGCACAAGCGGCCAACATACCAAGGATAGCTCCTGAAGCACCCACCATTGGCAGGACGGAGAGAAACTTTACCGCTACAAGGAGCAGGTAGAAAAGTCCGCCTGCTGCGCCACAGATAAGGTAAAAGACGATGAATTTTTTACCACCCCAGTTGCGCTCAAGGACGGGCCCCAAGAAGAACAGAGCAAGCATGTTGGCAAACAGGTGCCAGCCGTTCCAATGTAGGAACTGGTAAGTTATCAGCCGCCAGAGCTGGAGAGCCTGTGGTACGGATGTCGGGAAAACGGCAAAGAGGCTTTCGAGCGGCGGAACCTCGTTCAGTGGGGCACGGAAGAAAAAGACCTTTACAAGGTGGACGCCGATATTGATTATCAACAGCCACTTGACGGCCGGAGTAATACGAGGGAAGGCCATGCGCATTTGCGGCTGGTACTGGTAGCCGTGCTGGTAATTTTCGCGAGTGTAATCTCTATCGTAAATACCCATAACAAAAGCAAATCAAAAATTAGAAATCAAAAAGCAAAATTAAGAGATTCTATGTTTTGGCTTCCTTTTTATTGTCTGGAAATCAGCATTTGCCGCTGGGATTTAGCGCCCCGCGGCTATCAACAATATAGTATCGTCAATTTTGGAAGATGTTCAACTGAAAAAAGGTCTAAGACTCAGGACCTCAGGACCAACAACCCAAGACTCAAGACGCACGATTGACGACTTTGTGGTTAATTCTCTGAAATATCAGGATTAGAACGATGCCGAAAATGACCATATAAATGCCCAAGTTCTGGGAAACCGTCCCTCCTTTGTAGATGGCCCACCAAGCATGCTCAAATGGATTGTCGTCGCGGAGGAATTCTACAAGAAACCGGAATATACCGTAAAGGACAAACATCAAGGCAAAGGTGGAGCCGGGTTTGGCAAAGGGCGGGGGCAGGTTTTTGGAATTTTCGGTCTTGCGAGACCTTCGCCAGAAAAGATATAGTATGAGGCACATAACAGCGCCACTTATAGAGGAATAGAGCTGGGTGGGATGGACAGGTAAGGAGCGATATTTGCCTTGACTTTTAAGCATTTGCTTTTGTTCGGGGGTTAAATCTTTATATGGTTTTAAGCCTAAGTACCATTGGCTTTTTTCATCGACGTAGCCGAAGAAGTCGTCGGGCAAGTGCAAGTACGGCTCGGAACGATTCCTTTGGGGGTCCGCAGAGACCTGACTGCGATAAGATGGGGAGTCATACGGAAAACGGACGGCCCAGGGCAGATTTGCTGGTCTGCCGAAACAGCAGCCGTTTAGAAAACAGCCGATTCTGCCAAAGGCAAGCGCGGACATAAGACCGATAGCGAGGATATCAAGGTATCGGCGTTTTGGGAGCTTGTGGTAGTGGAGGTAAAGAAAGATAACAGAGACAGCAAAAATTACTCCGCCTAAAAGCTCGAGGCCGCCCTGCCAAATGGCAAAGACGGAGAGGAAGTCTCCGCGGTACGTGTCGAAATAGTGAACGACGTGAAAAAGACGCGCTCCGACGACGCCGGCAATGAGCGAATAGAGGGCTGCATTTGTGATGAGCATTGGGTCAGGGGTGATGTCGCGGCTGAGCCTTCTTATGATGAAGACGGCAGAGAGAAATGCGATGACCATCATCAGGCCGTAGCTCCATACGGTCAAAGGAGTGAAAGGTATTTTGAAAAGTACACGATACATTTAATTCGTGTCTCGTCGCTCGCGGCTCGTTCAAGTCACGGGTCCCAAGTTCCTATGCGCCGTGTTTTATTTTGTTATTTTCATCGAGAACAACAACTTTTGGTTTGAGTTTCTTTGCTTCGTCGGGCGTATAATAGCCGAAACTGAAAACGATAATAACGTCTTTTGGCTTTATGAGCTGAGCTGCGGCACCAAGAATGATAATTTTGCCGGAATTAGCTTCTGCGGGGACGGCATAGGTTTCGAGCCTGCTGCCGTTGGTCAGGTCTGCAATTAGAACAGACTCATAAGGCAAAATACCGGCTGCTTTCATCAGTTCGGCGTCTATTTCGATACTGCCAGGATAATGCAACTTCGCATCGGTAACGGTTGCACGATGCAACTTGCTTTTTAATATCTTTACAAACATAATTCGTGTTTCGATTTACTATACACCAATGATTTTCAGGTGGCATTATACATTATTATTTGCTCGCGTCCAGCAGAATGTTGTCGATTAATCGTGCGGGGCCGATTCTGACGGCGACTGCTGCGAGGATTTTACCGGTGATGTGGTCAAGGCTTTGGAGGGTTTCGGCGTCAACGATGCTTACGTATTCTATATTTATTGATGGGGCCTGACTGAGTATGTTGCGCATCTGGTTGATGATTTCTTCGGTATTTGTGACGCCCGCATCAACCATTTCCCGGCATTTCTGGAGTGACTTGTAAATCAGGGTAGCATCTTTCCTCTGCTGCTCGGAGAGATACTCGTTTCTGCTGCTTAGCGCCAGGCCATCAGCGTCTCGGACTGTGGGGCAGAGGACAATTTTTAGAGGCATATTCAGGTCGTCGACCATTCTTTTGATGACGATTGCCTGCTGGGCGTCCTTCTGGCCGAAGAATGCAATGTCCGCCTGAACGATATTGAACAGTTTGGCGCAGACGGTTGTTACTCCGCGGAAATGTCCGGGTCGAAATTGGCCGCAAAGCAGCTCGGTTAATTTTTCGACGTTTACCCAGGTAAGATTTTCCGACGCGTATATTTGGTTGACGGTGGGTGCGAAAACGAGGTCGACGCCGATTTTTCTGCACGTTTCGATGTCGGCATCCAGGTTGCGAGGATACTTTTGGAAATCTTCGCCGGGGCCAAATTGCGTGGGATTGACGAAGATGGTGACCACAACAAAGTCAGAGTCCTTGACCGCCCTTTCGATTAGCGAAATATGGCCCTGATGAAAGGCTCCCATTGTTGGTACCAAGCCAATCTTTTTGCCTTTTTTGCGGGCAGCGGCGACCTGTTGTCTTACCGCCTCTATTGTTTCTACGACTTCCATTACACAACAACGTAACTTCTTATTTGTTTCGCTAAATGGTTAATGTCGCCGTTTCGCGTACAGTCGAACTTCGACATTGATATACGAATGACAGGACAGAGCTTCCAATCGGTGAAGAGCTGCTCGTAATCGGCATTAAGTTTTTCCAAGAATTGCAGTCCAATCACCTGCTCATAAGGGCGATTGCGTGTGTGGATACGGTCGAGACATTTTTGGGCTGAATGGTGCAGATATATCACCAAGGCAGGGCTGGCGACCCTGGCTACGGCCGGCTGATAGGTCTTTTCATAGGAGGCCAGTTGCTGTGGATTTAGTAAGCGCTTAGCATAAATGAGTTCTTTATCAAAGATGTAGTCGGAGACAGCGATTTGTCGCTTGGGCAATGTTTTAAGATTCAACTGCTCGATTCTGCTGGTTAGAAAGTATAACTGCGAATCCAACGCCAGTTCCTTCTTTCCGGCATAGACTTCGGGGAGATAAGGGTTTTTGTCGTAAGGTTCGAGGAGCAGCCTACAGTTGAGCGAACCTGCTAATCTTTGTGCCAAAGTGGTTTTGCCCACTCCGATGATACCTGCGACGCAGATGAGCTGTGGCAGGTCAGGGTTAAGAACAAAGTCAGTACCGGCGAGCCGAGCTGCCAACTCGTTTACCGGTTCTTTTAGAATAGGATGCAGAAGTTCAGAGTTGAGCCAGCACAAGCCAGATAGAACAAAGGAACGCAAGTGCATCTGAGGATGGGGGACGGTCAAGTTGGCGGTATTTACAATTTCGGAGCCGAAGAGCAAGAGGTCCAAATCAATGACTCTCGATGACCATTTCTCATCTCTGACTCGTCCGAGGGAGGTCTCAATGTCAGTAAGTTTTTTATGTAAGTCCTCTGCGTCGAGAGTGGTTTCTATCCGGGCCACCGCATTCAGGTAATTTGGCTGGTCGCTGCCGCCGAGGGGAGCAGTTTCGATAAGGTCGCTTACGCGGACGAGTTCAATATGCTCGATTTCGGCGAGCATTTTAAGGGCGCCTCTTATGGAGGCTTCTCTGTCACCGAGGTTGCTGCCGAGCCCAATATATGCTGTGGTCAGGTTAGCCATTATGAGCTTGTTTTGTGATTTAAGCAATTTTAGACTTCGGCAAATCGCCGCATAGCTTCTTTGACGTCATCAGGCCTTGCGAAGGCTGTGAGACGGAAGTAGCCCTGGCCGGACGGTCCGAAACCTGCACCGGGGGTGCCGATGACATTAGCCTTTTGCAGAAGGCGGTCAAAAAAGTCCCAAGAGCTTAGGCCCTCGGGGGTTTTCATCCAAATGTAGGGCGCATTCACTCCGCCGTAGACCTCATAGCCGAGCTTTGTCAGCGATTCGCAAATTAACTTAGCGTTGTTCATATAAATATCAATAATCTTACGACACTGTTTCTTGCCTTGCGGAGTATAGACGGCGGCTGCGGCGACCTGGGTGACGTACGATACGCCGTTGAATTTGGTAGAGTGGCGTCTGTGCCACAGGGAATTGACATCAACCGCCCTGCCGTCTTTTTTGTAGGCCTTTAACTGCTTTGGTACTACGGTGAAGGCGCACCTTACACCTGTGAAGCCGGCCGTCTTCGAGAAACTGCGAAATTCGATGGCAACGTCTTTTGCGCCGTCAATTTCGTAAATCGAATGCGGAATACCAGGGTCAGAGATAAATGATTCGTAAGCTGCATCAAAGAGAATGATGGCCTTGTTACGACGGGCGTAATCCACCCATTGCCTGAGCTGGTCGGGGGTTGCGACGGCTCCTGTGGGATTGTTTGGGAAACAAAGATAAATCAAATCCACAGGTTTATCAGGAAGAGCCGGTACGAAATTGTTCTCGGCGGTGCAGGGCATATAGACGATTTTGTCGTACTGGCCTTTTTCGTTAGCGGTACCGGTTCTGCCTGCGATGACGTTAGTGTCGACGTAAACGGGATAGACGGGGTCGGTTACAGCAACGACGTTATCGGTGCCGAATATTTCCTGCATGTTGGCGGTGTCGCACTTGCCGCCATCGCTGATGAAAATTTCATCGATATCAATTTGCACACCGCGGCTCTTGAAGTCGTCTTGGCTTATGGCTTGTCTTAAAAACTCATATCCGACGTGACCGTCATCGTAACCGTGAAAGGTCTCGTGTTTGGACATTTCGTCCACAGCCTCGTGCATTGCTTCGATGACAGCGGGGGCCAGGGGCTGGGTCACATCGCCAATGCCCAGACTGATTAACCTGACATCAGGGTTTTTGGCCTTGAAGGCACGAATACGTCTGCCGACTTCGGAAAACAAGTAGCCGGCTTTTAGCTTCAGAAAGTTTTCGTTAATTGTCGCCATAACTTTCCTTTTTGCTGCTGAAGTTAAGCTTTCAAATACAAATCAGAAGCGGTCATTGTATTGGCTGTCGTTGACGACGTCAACCCCGTTAGAGGACACAAGTGGGAAAGAACCTGGAGACGCACAGGAAAAGAAGTCTCTAACGGGGTCAATATCCGAGTCAAAAACGGATGAAATGAACAGACCTTTTTGCTTTTCATGCTGCGAGTGGCGGCTATACTGTTCAGGCAGAAGGAAAATAATGTTCTTAGCAGCATAATGGGAATAATTATGGAGAAACAGACGAGAAGGGAATTTCTTAAGGCGATTGGCTTTGGAGCGGCTTCAGTGGGAGCGATGTCGATACTGCCGGGTTGTGCGGGTACGGGCCGAGTTGAGGGCGCGAAAGGGAAACGGCCGAATATTCTTTTTCTGTTCACCGATGACCAGCGTTTTGACACTATTCGCGCACTCGGCAACAAAGATATAGTCACGCCTAATATGGACAGGCTTGTAAGGGCAGGAACGACATTTACAAATGCGTACATTATGGGTTCGATGAGCGGCGCGGTGTGTATGCCGAGTCGGGCGATGCTGCTGTCGGGGAAGAACTTGTTTGATTTGGTGGACAAGGGCCGCACGATTCCGGCTGAACATCCGATGCTTCCGGAGGTTTTGCGCAACGCCGGTTATGTAACCTTTGGTACAGGCAAGTGGCACAATGGGAAAGAGCCGTTTGCACGGTCATTCACAGCGGGGGCGAATATTTTCTTTGGGGGCATGAGCGACCATTACAGAGTTCCTGTCCACGACTTTGACCCGACCGGGAAATATCCGAAAGAGAAGAGATACCGCAAGGAAGGAAAACATTCGAGTGAGCTGTTCAGTGATGCGGCGATAGAGTTTCTGCACAACCATTGGGACGATAAGCCGTTCTTTGTGTATGTCTCGTACACCGCTCCGCACGACCCGCGGACAGTGCCGAAGAAGTATCACGATATGTATGACCCAGAGAAAATTCCCCTGCCGAAGAACTTTCTGGCGGAGCATCCGTTTGACAATGGTGAGATGAGGATTCGGGACGAGAAGCTGGCGGCCTGGCCGAGGACGCCTGAAGAGGTCCGGCGGCACATCGCCGACTACTATGCGATGATTACGCACGTTGATGCGCAGATTGGGCGGGTGCTGAAAGCACTCAAGAGAACGAGGCACGCTGAAAATACTATCATTGTTTTTTCTGCTGATAACGGTCTGGCTGTGGGCCAGCACGGGTTGATGGGCAAACAGAACCTCTATGAGCATAGCGTACATGTGCCGCTAATTATGAGCGGGCCGGGAATACCAAAGGGCCAGAAGCGCGACGCACTTTGTTACGTGCACGACATCTACCCCACACTATGCGATTTGACGGGCGTGGCCATTCCTGAATCCGTCAAGAGCAAGAGCCTTGTGCCGGTGATTCGGGGGCCAAAGAAGAAGATTCGGGACACGCTATTCTTTGCTTACAAGGACATTCAGCGGAGCATCCGTGACGAGCACTACAAGCTAATTCTATATTTTGTCAATGGCAAGGGTACGGCACAGTTGTTCGACCTTGAGAGAGACCCATGGGAGCTTAAAAATTTGGCCGATGATGCGAAATATGGCGAGCATATGCAACGCCTGGGCGATGAACTACTGCGATGGAAGGATGAACTTGGTGACAAGAGTAAGTTCTGGGAATATTGGCGTGCATAGTGAGAATAGAGTGCCGGGTAAGCGGCTATTTATCGGTGAGCCGGGTTGGGGCGTTATTAAATAGGACCTTTTTTGTTGTGCTTATCCGTGGGAGACACATGCCCTTTTCCTGGAGATAGCATGAGCCCTATGATGCCTATGGTTGCCAGCATTGCTATGAACAGAACAGTTCGGGTCGATACCTTTGTGCGTCCTTCCGTATGCGCTGCAGCTATTTTATACGTTTTGCCGCTCCATTTGTAGAGTGTCGGAGACTGCAGCTTGCGTCCCTTGTAATCATAACCTTCGACTATTTCCTTGGTTCCGTCCTTATCCCTATCCTCCAATCTGACTTTGTTTTCTACCAGCGCGATAGGTTTATAGGTCTGCCCAGTCCAAGTGAAGGCCTGGAATTTAGCACCTTCAGCCAAAAAGGAAGCTCGCGTAAAAAGGATCTCGGGTACCCCGTCATTGTTCATATCAGCGACACGAAAGTAATTATCTGTGTAGAGCTGTTGCTCCTTTATGTCAAGTTGGGCCCCCATTCCCGCTCGGAACTGAGAGCCCCAACCACCGCTGTCCCACTGCTCCACGTATTCTTGTCCGTCCCAATGCAAGACTTTGACATGGGCCCGTCTAAAAAATCCTTCCTGAGCCTGGCCGCTGATAATATAGTCGTGGGGCGGTGTGTAGTAGGCCACGATAATCTCCTGCTCTCCATCAGCATCAACGTCAGCATAGAGAACATTCGGTCTGGTTCTTTGGGTCTCCCCAGTTGGCCCGAATTGCACGAAGGGTATGTCAGCCCGTTTGGCATCGTGCGGCAAATAAGTCAACAGATCGGTCTCTGATAGCCGAGCAGGCCTTGGGCTCTTTTGGTAAAGAGCGCTGGTAGGGGCTAAACCTATGGATACCGTTGCAATACGCATAACCAACAGACTGGTGATGCTCAGTGCTCTCATTTGAGCCTCCAATATACGTTTCGACCAAGTGCAGGCTAAAGCATTAGATTATAGAGTTTGCAGTGTTTTCATTTTGAGAGTTTTTATTTATCGCTGAGCCAGGTTGGGCCGTGGGTTATGTCGACTTTGAGGGGGACATCGAGCTT
>CAZOUM010000067.1:0-13601 GCA_964582985.1 uncultured Pirellulales bacterium
TGATGAAGCTTGGCATGCACAAAGGGCCTGTCCTGGCGCTGCTGCTGGCCGGGCCGGCCTTATCGCTGCCGAACATCCTCGTCATTCGAAGGGTGATGGGAAATTCTAAGACGACCGTTTTCATCCTGTTGGTGGTTGTACTGTCGGCTCTTGTCGGAATATTTTTCGGTACGTTTTGGGGGTAAATTAAGAGGACGGTTATGAAAAAGTTACAGATTCTCGGAGCCGGATGTCCTAAGTGCAAAGCCCTGGCGGCGAATACTGAGGTAGCCGCCAAAGATTTGGGTGTCGAATATGAAATAGAAAAGGTCACGGACATCAACGAGATTATGAACTTCGGCGTAATGATGACACCTGCTTTGGCCGTCGACGGCCAGGTGAAAGTCGTTGGCAAGGTGCTTTCGCCGGAAGAAATCAAGAAAATGCTCGTGTAGGCAAGGCTTCTCGGGAGCCCCACTAAACTAAAGGAGACAAAGCAGGAATGAAGACTAAAACCATCGTTACTGTAGCGTTGTTGCTATTTATCTTCGCCAGCGTAGCGTATCTGATTGTCGAGGAATTGCGCCAGGCGCCCGAATCACCCCTATTGGATGTCAACTCGCCAGTAGTTGTGGACAACCATGAGGGGTCACAAAAGGTCGTGGTCTATTATTTTCATGGAGATTTCCGCTGCCCGACCTGCAGGAAATTTGAGACTTATTCCGACGAGGTTCTCCAGAGCGCTTTCGCTGATGCGCTTAACGACAGCAGCCTGGAATGGAAGGTCGTCAATACCGACGAACCTGGGAACAAACACTTTGTCCGCGATTATCAACTGTACACGAAGTCAATCATAGTTGCGAAAATCCAAGATGGAAAGCAGACCGAGTGGAAGAACCTTGACAAAATATGGGAACTGGTCGGCAATAAGGCAGTTTTTGTTAAATACATCCAAGACGAAGTCAATGCGTATCTGGGAGCAGACTAATGCCCGAATTTTTTCTGGCAGCATTGTCGGCTTTGTGGCTGGGCATCCTGACTTCTATCAGCCCCTGTCCGCTGGCGACGAACATCGCTGCTGTCTCCTTTATTAGCAGACGCATCGGACGGGCCCGTGCAGTGTTTCTAACAGGACTTCTTTATACAATAGGACGAATATTAACGTATGTAATCCTCGGTATTCTTCTTGTCGCCAGTGTTCTGTCCGTGCCCCAAGTTTCGTACCTTCTTCAGAAATATATGAACAAAATCCTCGGACCAATCCTTATCTTTGTAGGCATGATTTTGCTGGAGCTCATCCATATCAATGTCCTCGGCTCCGGCCTGAGCGAAAAGACACAGAAGCGAGTCGAATCGTGGGGAATCTGGGGGGCCGGACTCTTGGGCATCCTCTTTGCGCTCTCTTTCTGTCCCATTTCGGCGGCACTATTCTTTGGAAGTCTTCTCCCCCTCGCGGTAAAGTGCGAGTCAGGTTTTGCGCTGCCGGCTTTGTACGGACTTGGAACAGGACTGCCCGTCTTTTTGTTCGCCGTCCTCATAGCTTTTGGTGTTCAATCCGTTGGAAAAGCCTTTAACAAACTCACACAGCTTGAATGGTGGATTCGCCGCATAACCGGCGTCATCTTTGTTCTGATTGGCATTTACTTCTGCCTCACGCACATTTTTGAAATCTTTTAGCATCAAAAGGGCAACTGCGCAAGTCGCAAATCTTTTGTGTCAGCCTCTCTCTCCCTGTGTTCTTTTAACCATTCCTCCCCCGGTAAGAAGGGGTCTGCGACGCCTCACGGATTCTTTATTGACACTTTGAGCAGTATAAGTGTATAGTATTTGCTAATGGTAGTTCGCTCATTGTAAAGTGCGCAACAAGTCCCTGAGGGACAAGTTGCAAGAACTCTTCGCCGCACAGTGAAGGGAGTCTATAAAATGGACCCTGCAATTTTCAAGGCATACGATATAAGAGGCGTTTATCCCGACCAGATAGATGAAGAGGATGCCTGGAAGATAGGCTTCTCGACAGCCCGATTTCTGCGGTCTTTGCTCCGCGGCTACGAGCGAGGCCAGGCCAACGCCCAGTGCCTTTGCGTCGGCCGTGATATGAGAACGCACAGCGAAGCGATATCGCACGCACTCATAGAGGGGATGAACGCGTCCGGCGCCAATGTCATCGACATCGGAATGATTGACACGCCGCAGATGTATTTTGCAATCAATCACCTCGGCACCTGCGGCGGTGTCCAGGTCACGGCTTCACACAACCCTGCCAAGTATAATGGCTTCAAAATATCCGGCCTGCGCGCCCGGCCTATCGGTGTCGATACCGGCCTGAAAGAAATAAAGCATATCGCAACTGCTTTGATTCACACCAAAGGCACAGTCACCGGCTCAGTGGAAAAATGCGATTTGACCGCTGAATACAAAAATCATGTGCTCAAATTTCTCAATGTGAATATCAGGCCGATGAAAGTGGCTGTCGATGCCTCAAACGGAATGGCAGGCAAGATGGTACCCGTCATTTTCAGCAACTTGCCAACAGAAATTATCCCCCTTAACTTCGAGCACACCGGCAAATTCAGACACGAGCCGAACCCCCTCGTAGAAAAGAACCTCGCCCAGGTAAAGGCGGCGGTAACAAAAAACAAGTGCGACTTTGGCCTCTGCTTCGACGGCGACGGTGACAGACTAATGATGGTCGACGAGAAAGGTGATACTATTGGCTGCGACCTGATGACGGCTCTGATGGCGCCGTATTTTCTGAAAAAGCAGCCCAAGTCGACGATTGTTTATGACCTGCGCAGCAGTCTCGTCGTCCCCGAAGAGATTATCATAAATGGCGGTACACCGCGCAGAGAACGAGTCGGACACGCCTTTATGAAAAAAGCTATGCGCGATTCGCACGCCATATTCGGCGGAGAGCTCTCCGGCCACTTCTACTATCGTGACAATTTCTGCACCGACTCAGGCGTGATTACGCTGGTCCACATATTAAACATCGTCAGTGATGCCGACATGCCGTTGAGCGAACTTGTAGCACCGCTGCGCAGGTACTGCAGCAGCGGCGAGATAAACTTCAAAGTTGATGACAAGCAGGCCAAAATGAATGAGCTCGCTGCAAGATACAGCGACGGTGAAGTCGACTACCTCGATGGCGTCACCATCCGTTACAAAGACTGGTGGTTCAACTGTCGCCCGAGCAATACCGAGCCGCTGCTGCGCTTGAACGTCGAGGCCAAAAACAAGGAACTCTTCGAAGAAAAGTTCGCTGAGGTCGGAAAACAACTCGGCACGCCGGTTTGACCAGAATCTAATAACGAACTGGACTCGGCGCCTTTATGCAAACAGCAGAAGGGACACAATAATGGAAATGCACACACAAACATATCAAACGCCGAACGGCCTGGTCGAAGGCGTACAGGTAAAATGGCCTGGGTTTAATATTCTGTTGGTGACCGGCTCCAAGGGTTTCTTAGCCTGCCCTGCAATTGATGTCGATGCCTGCCAGGGTTACGGCGTTGCTGCTGCAATAGTCGAGAGCACACCTGACAATTCGATAGGCGCGCTGGAACGTTTCCCTGCCCGCAAGGTGACAAAGGCAAACGAAAAAGCAAAAGTCCTTGGCATCAGCGAAGGTATGGATGTCACCAAGGCCTTCGCTATGATAACGTAAACCAATTTTTGGACTGACTGCGCTCTCAACTTTTTAACGGAATCGCTTAGCACGAAAACCAAGAGTGCTTTTAACTTGTCGCGTTATCCCTTTCCCTTCTTTGCGCTATAACGGTATTTATATAAAGAGCTATGGCAGGTATGAACGTGACTGCACATAGCAAGCGGACGGTATTTCGCGTCGCCAGACCGTAAAGAGGGTTTACGTCACTCGGCCAGAAAGGACGAATATCCCGCCAGCAAAAGCTGTCAATAAGAATGTGAAACCATATACCCAACAACCCGGACAAAACCATCTTGCCCAAACTTGTTTGATACGGCAGCCCGAAAAGGCCCATCAGCCGTTTCAAGGGATTTCTCGCCAAATATGCAACCAGCGCCCACGCAAGCCCAATGACCGTCCCGAACAGAAGTGTATGACAATACCCGTGCGCCCGATAGTCCAAATCCAAAAGCAATACTATACCCGGCTCAAGGTCGATAACCACATTAACCAGCACGAACACGGGTATATCTATATATTTCCTCAACGCCAGAGCAACACACGCACTCGGCCCAAAATGATAAGGAGTAAAAGGCATAGGCTATATTAAGGCCGGTTGTTGACCATAGGTCTTTGGGTATCGGTCCCAGGTTTTCCCTAATAACATTCTTCCAGCTTTCTTTTTGTTGACACCGCCCCATTGCTTAAAGAAGAAAGGTACGCCACCGCGTTCACAGAGAGTCTTGATTTCAAGCACCCATTCCTCTTTCATCGGCCGCGCTCTCGGGCCGGATTCGCCGCCTACAATAACCCAATCTATGCCGCCAAGCTCTAAATCAGGTACCGGACCAAGCAGGGGTTCCAGCGAGAGAAATCTTACAGCCGCCTTGCCCAATCGCAGGTCGTCGGCTCGATAAGCATAATCATTATTCTCAATTGTAACCCCCATCCATATATTTTTTGACCATTTCAGTAACAGTGCAAGCTCGCGCAATCGCTCAGACCTCTTAGTGAGAATTTGGAAGGTATGCCGCTCATTCTCATTCATCACTCGGAAGACTTCTCGTATAAACTCGAACGGGATTCGTTCATGAAATAGATCACTCATAGAATTCACAAATACAACGCGCGGCTTTTTCCACTGATAAGGTTCTTCCAATACTTCCGGCTGCAGCGTGACTTTGAATCCGTTTCTATACCGTCGCTGTCCCATAGCCCGCAGTCGTTTCGCCATCCTCTCAGCATAGCAGTTCAGGCAACCCGCACTGATTTTTGTGCAACCCGTCACAGGGTTCCACGTCGATTCCGTCCACTCTATGGTTGATTGTGTCGCCACTATGTCACACCTTTGTCTCTGTATTTATCAAATATATGCTTGACGATCTTTGCACCGGTCCTATTGGGTGAGGCGAAGAACAGATAATAGACTATCGCTCCAGTTCTGTTCCTCATTGGAATAGGGTCAGGAACAAAAGCGAAACCCGCACCCTTTTCAAGGCGGTCTCGGTAAGCTTTTATTACAGGCTCAATGCCTGCCTTTTCCTCAATATCACCAAATAAACCCTTCGTTTTCGTGTAAGCAATACTACGCCAGCTATCATCTCCCCAAAAGGCGTTCATTCTCGCAATTTGCGACTTGCTTACTCGGTCAGGATTTTTCCAAAGAACATTCATATTCATGTCCATCACTTGAAAGTTAAGAAAGATCTCAATGCTCTTCATCTTTCCTGCCATCTGTACAACTTCCCAGTTCAGATGCAGTCCATACGGGTCCAGAAGGCACAGTCCCCGCCGATAATCTGAATATTTCGCAAGGGGAAAAATCTTCTCAAGCAACAAATCGTTACAATCACCTTCGTATACATATACGTTAGAATAGTCTTCACATAACTTCCGAAGTGCATCCGCCCTCTTCCCATCAAGATCGATGAAATGGAATTCCTTGAACGGGGGGTTTACATTTAAGGCGTTCAAAGGACTGCCTGGAACGTGTTCTCTCGTTCGTTTTGAAATATGAACTCCTGGCCCTGCAAACCCATCAATATATAAATGTCGTCGAATATTTTCCTTCTTATTAATTATGGTCGAGTATGCTTTTGCGTACTTCTTTATAATGTCCAATTTGACCTCAGACCAATAACCGATCTCATCTAATTTTATCTTGCTCATCGTTGTACTCAATAAGAAAAACTTCTTATAACATCATCGACAAACAACGCAAAAAACTCGAAAAATCAGCGATTATTCAGATATTCGCTTTTTGTAGATAGTTTTGGACATAATCTCCAATTGCGTCTTCGAGCGGAGTTGGTTCTTTCATGTAGCCCGCGTTGCGGAGTTTGGTTATGTCGGCTTGTGTGAAGTACTGGTATTGATTCAGGATTGAATCGGGCATTTCTATATATTCGATATTTGGCTTTTTATCCATCGCGGCAAAAACGGCCTTTACCAAATCGTTCCAAGTCTGTGCCTTGCCAGCCCCTATATTAAACAGCCCGTTCAGTTTTGGGTTATCCAAAAAGAACAAGGTCATATCAACCGCATCTTTGATATAAAGGAAATCTCGCATCTGCTCGCCGTCTTTGTATTCAGGTTCGTATGATTTGAACAGGCGGACCTTACCGGTGGCGTTTATCTGCTCAAAGGCCTTGAGCACAAAGCTTCGCATATCGCCCTTGTGATACTCATTCAGCCCAAAGACATTAAAGTATTTCAGGCCTACAATTTTTTTAAGCAGTCCTGTCCTGCGCGCCCACAGGTCAAACAGTTGCTTGGAGTAGCCATACATATTCAACGGTCTCAGGCTCTCTATTTTTTCTTCATCGTCACCGAAGCCCGCTGAGCCGTCACCATAAGTAGCTGCACTCGAAGCATAAATAAAGCGAATATCGGCATCAGTCGCCCATTGTGCCAACAGCTTGGTATACTCGTAATTGTTTTTTATAAGGTACGAGGCATTTGTTTCGGTAGTGTCGGTGCATGCCCCCATATGCAGAACAGCCTCGATGCCGGAAGGAGCCTTGTCGGCGAAAACCATTTCCAAAAAATCATCCTTCTCCACATAATCTGCAAAAGACAAATTCCTCAGATTCTTCCATCGCCCATCTGCTCCGAGCTGGTCAACGACAAGAATGTCGCTAATATCCCGGCCATTTAGCGCAGCGATTAGTGCTGAACCGATAAAGCCGGCCCCGCCGGTAACTACTATCATTCGAAAATCTCCTAATTAGCCGATGTTTCGCTGAACGCAATTCATAATCGCGCCCTCCGCCTCACAAAATTATAGCGTTTTTCTGTCGCTGGACAACACCTTTGAGCGCAAGCCGTATGCGAACACAAGCAGGTGGCGGCGTCAATTACTCTAACATCTCGCCAACGATTTCAGCCACTTTTTCCGATGCGTTCTTCATACTTAACGGCCATGCTAATTGAACAAGGTCATCGCTGAGCTGAGCCAACTTGTCTCTGTCTTCCAAAAACTCTTCTATCGTTTGCACAATCGGCTCAATCGAGCTAAAGTAAGGCATAAATTCCGGCACCAGTTCTCTGCCTGCCAGGGCATTGACCAGCGACAGGTATTTTGCTTTTACCAGCCATCTGCCGACCAAATGCCATAAGACTCTGCTCGATTGATACATTACCACTATTGGACAGCCCACAGCCGCCACCTGCAAAGTGGCGCTGCCGCTGGCCACTATTGCAAAATCCGCTTCGCGGGCAGTGTCACTGACCGAGCCAATCGTGTATTCGCTCTCAAAGCCTTCCAGTTGAGTCGCCTTGAGGGCTTGTTCTCGCTTTTGGTCCACGGCCACGGTGACAAAGGTGACTGCTGGATATTTCTCTCTTATGCGGAGCCCTATCTGCTGCATGGGCTGCCACAGCGAATCAATTTCAGCGGCCCGCGAGCCGGGCATAATTGCAATCCGCGCGCTTTTCGGCTCAAAATCGGCATACTCTCTTTTATATCTCCGAAAATCAGCCCCTAACCGGTCAACCAAAGGACTGCCCACGAAGACCGCGTCGATGCCTCTCTTTCTGAACCACTCTTGCTCGAAAGGCAGTATGCAACAGAGCTTATCGCAGTACTTACGAAGTTTGTGGATTCGCCAGCCACCCCAGGCCCATAGCTGCGGGGCAACGTAGAAAAGGGTCCTAATGCCTGCTTTCTTAGCGGCTTTTGCGATGTGGAAGTTGAAAGAGGGCGAATCGCAGACGATGACCAAATCGACTTTATTGTTTTTAAGATAACGAGTTATGCGCTTTATCAGCTTGTAATAATGGACGATATGACTAAATGCCTTGTATATCATCACGGCTCGGCCGATGGTGGTTTCGAGCAGGTCGCAGCCTGCCGAGGCCATTTTTGGGCCTCCCACCCCGACAAAATCGATGGCGTAACTGGTTTTGCGCAAAGCAGTTATAAGACCGGCACAGTGCGAGTCGGCGCTGGGTTCAGCAACACTGATAAAGATGCGATATTTCCTGTCTGCTTCAGCCATAGTTAAGTGCATTGATAGCCAATATTTGAAGAAAATAGTCGGCAGATATTATTAGAATTCCGGAGTGTTGACAAGAGATTTTGTCAGGCCGCCGAGCAGTACGCGCATTTTGGCAAAAAATCGGGTACTTGGTTCAACGACTCCCACGTTTTCGGGCGAAAACTTGTGGTTCTGCGCCGGACTTTCCCGCCTTTCAGCCGTGTCTGATTCATTTATTTTTTTCTTGACGCATTACCGAAAATACTATATCATCACATTAACTTACTGATGATGGAAAAGATTGTGGACTGTCCCGTATCTTCCTGGAGTCGGCTACTAAGTTTGGAACGGGGCACATTAGGCGGAAGAAGGCCCGTAAGGCTTTTTCCAAGCGGTAGTTAAGTTGCAAAGAAACTGTTCGCATCCGTTGTAGACGGTTGATTGACGCCACGATGCGGATTCTCAATACAACGGAAAAAAGCGAACTTGGTGTGAAACGAAACGTGTTTGAAAAAGCGCCTGCTTATGAGCGCGGAAGTAAGAATACTGAGCATAAAATCAGCGATTTCACTGAAAAAAATGGACCTGTCAACTTCGGATGTACCGACCTAAAGGTGATATCGACAGCAGTTAGCTGATTTTAAGCATCGGCGAAAAGGATTTCGTAATTCACACCCATTTCTTTGGAACCTTCCTGCCGGAAAACCCCGCAATCTATGCGCCGTTGAGTGATGCTTTTTGAACTTATTGGAACTGCAAGGGAAAGGTAGGAAAGATGGATACCATAATAATGCAAATCGACACGCTGCCCGCCATTTTGGCTTCAATCGTTTGTCTTGTCCTGGGGGTCTGCCTTACTGCTATAGTTCACCAGATGATTTCCAAAGCAAAGGCCAAGACCTTTGAGCGGGACCTTCAGCGTCAGATCGAAGGGGCCAAAAGAGAAGCTGAAAACATCATTAAGTCCGCTCAGATTGATGCCGCCGCAGAAACCATCAAGAAAAAGGAGCAATTCGCAACCGAGACCAATCAAATTCGTGCAGAGCTTCGCGAAATGGAAGTCAGATTAAGCAAACGAGAGGATACGCTCGACCGGCAGGCTGAACAACTCCAGCAGCGGGAAAAAGTGTCGAAACGCCAAGAGCAGGAGGTTGAGAGAAGATTGCACAGTATCAACAGCAAAGAAAAACAGCTTTCCATCTTGATGGCGCAGCAGAAGAACCAACTGCTTAAAATCACCGCGATGGATGTTGAAGCGGCCAAGGACCTGCTCTTAAAGCGCCTCGAAGACGAATGCGAGCATGAGATGTCGGCTTTGATTCAGCGCAAGGTCGAAGAAGCCACCGAAACCGCGGACGTAAAAAGCAGGGAGATAATGAGCGCGGCGATTCAGCGCTATGCCGCCGAGCATACCTGCGAGGTGTCTGTTTCAACCATTGAGATACCGAACGATGACATGAAAGGCCGGATTATCGGTAGAGAAGGCCGCAATATTCGCGCGTTTGAGAAAGCTACCGGCGTTGATGTTATTGTCGATGACACTCCCGGAATGATTGTCGTTAGCGGTTTTAATCCGGTCAGACGCGAAGTGGCCCGGCTTTCAATGGAAAGGCTCATACAGGATGGACGAATACATCCGTCGCGAATCGAGGAGCTTGTCACCCAGACAAAAAAAGAGGTCAACCTCAAGGTCCTGCAGCTCGGCAAAAACGCCGCGGTCGAGGCCAACATCAGAGGCCTGAGCAATAAAGTGCTCAGCTTGCTCGGTGCTCTGAGCTTTAGAACAAGCTACGGTCAAAATGTGCTGCGTCACAGCATTGAAGTTGCTTTTCTGACACAGGTTATGGCCGATGAGCTGGGCCTGGACGGCTCAATAGCAAGACGCGCGGGTCTGCTGCACGACATCGGCAAAGCTATTGACCACGAGGTTGAAGGCTGTCACCCTGAGATAGGCGCGAATTATCTGAAGCGTTTTAATGAATCGCCTGTTATACTAAATGCCGTTGCAGGACATCACGGTGACGTTCCGGCGGAAAACCCTTATACTCCACTGGTTGCCGCTGCGGACGCGATCAGCGCCTCCCGCCCCGGGGCCAGGAGAGAAACGCTTGAGAGGTATATCAAACGATTGGAAAAACTTGAAGAAATCGCCACCGGCTTTTCGGGAGTGGAAAATGCGTACGCGATTCAGGCTGGTCGGGAAATCCGTGTGATTGTCGATGCGGAAAAAGTTGACGATGAGTCGGCTATGAAAATCGCCCGTGATATCGCCAATAAGGTCGAAAGTGAAATGACCTATCCGGGGGAAATCCAGGTGACGCTTCTGCGCGAGGTCCGCTGCATAGAGTACGCGAAGTAGTGGGTCGTGAATAGTGAATAACGAATCGCGAGGCATGAGAGACGAACTATGAAACTGAATATTCTTTGCATTGGCGACATAGTAGGTCGGCCTGGCAGACGTATTGTCGCCGACAAGCTAAAGTCGCTGGTCAAAGAGCTGGATATCGGTTGCGTGATAGCCAATGCCGAAAATGCCGCCGGCGGCTCGGGTCTGACACCACAAATCTACGACAAGTTACTTCGGTATGGGGTAAACCTGATTACTTTAGGTGACCATACTTACCGCAAAAGAGAAATAATCAAAACCCTCGAAACGGCTGACAATATCGCCCGGCCTTTGAATCTATCGGAACTCGCCGCCGGCAGGGGAGTTGGGATTTACAAGACAGGCAAAGGTCCGACGGTGGCGGCCATTTCTTTGATAGGTCGTATGTTTATGAAGCCGGCTGACTGTCCATACAGCGCTGTGGACAAAATCCTGCCGCAGCTTCAGCAACAAGCCGACATCATAGTCGTTGACTTTCACGCCGAGGCTACCAGCGAAAAGGTCGCAATGGGGTATCATCTCGACGGCAGGGTAAGCTTATGTTTCGGCACTCATACGCACGTGGCAACCGCTGATGAAAGACTCCTGCCTAAAGGCACCGCATATATCACCGATATTGGTATGACCGGCCCTCACCATTCAGTGCTCGGCCGAGGGACAGAAAGCGTTTTGAAATCCTTTAGAACCCAGATGCCATTCCCGTTTGAAATAGCTACGGACGATGTCAAAATTAATGCGATTCTGGTCACAGTGGACAGCAGCAACAAAAAAGCTGAGCGCATTGAGCGCATCAAGATCAACGCAGAGCTAAAGGACGCGACGCGTTACGACAGCGACGACGGCAAGCCGGAATACTTCAACGCCTTCTAATTGTTCTTGCAATACGGAAGTAATCGAGACTCAATCTGGCACTTCTCTTAACCAAGGCCAAAGAATTAGCGTAATGGAGCGAAAGTGTATATGAACCGGAGTTATGTTCGCGCGAAATTAAACAGCAAATCAATTGGATCTGGCGGGAAACCCAGGCAAGTGTTCTTACCAGACTCAGTGGTCACCGAAATACCTTAAAGCGTTCAGCAGAAACAACTTAGGAAAACTTTGAAAATTTTGTGAAAAAATTGTTGCATTATTGTGCATTTGGTGATATATTACTGCATATTAGTGAGGATGTTGAGATATGCAGTTAATGTCGATAGAGGATTTGGCGGCTTATCTGGGCGATTCGAAGCGTACGATTTACAAGTACATCGCCAGCGGAGATTGCCCGCCGTATATCCGGATAAGTTCCAAAAACATTAAGTTCGACCGGGCGGATGTTGATGCCTGGCTGGAATCGAAAAAGGTCAACCCGAAAGAGATTAAGGAAAGGAAGAAGAGATGATGAACAGTATCTCAATACTCACCGAACGCAGCTCCATAGTAAGGAGTCTTGGTGGAAAAATTTTGGGCGCTGTGTTTGTAGCTTTGGTAGCTCTTGTTGTCGTTTGCATTTACCGTGCGGCGGAGTATTTCGGCAGCGCCAAAAAAGAGCAGAAGCTGCTGCGGATTGAGATGGGCAAAATCGCCGAAGAAGTCCATCAACTCCGACAGGAGTTAAAGGAAATAAAAGGCAAGGATTCACCATCGCGGTCAGAGTGATGGTTTTCGTGCAAGTAGGAATTACAAAGTTTGTAAGAATACGGGAAAGGAAGAAGAAAATGATTGGCACAATTTCAGAGAATTTGGGGTGTTGGCTTCTACCTGTTGTTGGCGCTGCATACGTATTCAATGTATTGGGGTTGCTGTTTATCATACTGGTTTTCGGCGTCCCGGTGCTTGTGTTTGTCTTGATTGTCAGAGCTGTTTTGCGAAACAGAAAAGAGAACATTAGGCTGCGTCTGGAAGTTGGCAAGCTTGCTGGTGAGCTTGAGCAGGCGCGAAAGAAAAATAAGACCGACGAGGAGAACGGTTCCTCAACGCCGTCAGGATGATGTTTTTGTTGCGGTGACGATTCGGTCATTGTTGTGAAAGTCCTTCTCAATGGTGATTTTATTAAAGCATTCAGTTTGTTCGAGCAATTCTCTGACGGCCTGTCCCTGGGCATAACCTATTTCGAGCATTAACGCGGCATCCGCCTTTAGGAACTGGTCGACCTTTTCAATAATCCTTCGATACACGTCAAGTCCATCTTCGCCGGCATAGAGAGCAATTCGAGGCCCGAAGGCCTTAACGTTTGTCTCAAGTGATTCAAACTCGGCAGCACTTACATACGGGGGGTTGCAGACTATCAAGTCAAACTTTGAAACGTCCAATTGGGGGATTAGTGGGTCGAACAAATCGCCGCACAAGAACCTGATTCGGTCGTTTAGCTGGTGCTTTTCGACATTCTGGGCAGCGGTGTTAAGGGCGGCGTCGGAAATATCCGTTGCGATTATGTTGGCGTCGTGGAAGTTCCTGGCGATTGCTATGGCGATGCAGCCGCAGCCGGTGCACAGGTCGCAGACGAATTGCCTGCCGATGCGTGTTCGCAAGAATTCGATGGCACGCTCGACGAGCAGTTCCGTCTCCGGCCGGGGAATCATACAATCGGGGCTAACATCAAACTCAAGCGAATAGAATTCGGTTTTTCCGATTAGGTAGCGGATAGGTTCGTGCCGGCCAGCCCGTTCCACGAGATTGTGCAGTTGGTCGAGCTGCTCCTGGGAAACAAGCTTGTCAAATTGCGTATATAATTCAATGCGCTTCATTTCCAAAACGTGCGAAAGCAGAAGCTCCGCGCTTAGGCGCGGTGAATCAATGCCTTTTTCGGTGAAGTGCTCGGTGAGCCAATTCAGGAGTTTTTGTATTGTCCAGTTCTGCATAGCCGGATTATAGATAGGGCAAAGAAAAGTAAAAGCCAAAAAGGGCCTGGAGGAGCGGTGGGTTTGAAATAGATTCGACAAGCTCACTACAGGTTGGGTTTGATGCCTATGGCATAAATTGGGTTTGTTTTTATTGGCATTGTTCATAGTTATTTGTTCGTAGTTCATTGTTTTAACAGAACTTACGTTCATTTGAGCGTCCGTGAAATTGGGTTTGTTTGGCATAAAAGAGATAAATGGTTAACTGGTTAATTGGTTAAATGGTTAAATGG
>CAZOUM010000068.1:0-13283 GCA_964582985.1 uncultured Pirellulales bacterium
TATCTTCGCGAATAATATCCAGCAGCACCTGCTCGCTGCCCAATATCGCTTCGTAATTCTCTATCTGCTCCGTAAGGTCGGCATATTCTTTAGCAAGCTTTTTTATCTCTAAGCCCGTCAGCCGCTGCAATTGCATCGTTAAAATCGCATCGGCTTGTGGGCCCGTGAGGAACTGGTCGGATTTGCTTTTTTCCTTTATAAAAGCTTCCGGCAAAATCTCTCTAAGCGTAGCCGTCTCAGTCAATCGCAGCGGCTTTTTCATTAAGTTAAGCTTTGCCGTCGGCGCATCGGGAGATTTCTTTATCAGCTCAATGATTTCATCGATGTCACTGACCGCCAGAATAAGACCTTCCAGAATATGGGCCCTGTTTCTGCATCTTCGCAGCAGGTACCGGCTCCGCCTGAGGATAACCATCTTGCGATGGTCAATAAAGCAGTTGAGCATCTCTTTGATATTAAGTGTTTCCGGCCTGTTATTGACCAGCGCGATATTCGCAACCGCAAACGTGCCCTGCAGATGTGTATAGCGATACAGCTTATTGAGTAAAACTTCCGCATTCGTCTCTCTTCTTAAGTCAACAACAATTCGCAGGCCGTGACGGTCGGACTCATCTCTGACATCCGCCGCCTCCGACATATGGCCCGCTTGAATGCACTCCGCTATCTTCGAGACAATCGTGGTCTTAACAACCATATAGGGAATTTCGGTTATTACTATTCTTTCACGACCTTTCTTGTCTGCTTCGATCTCGGCCTTGCCGCGGAGTGTCAGATGTCCCCGCCCCGTCGTGTACGCATCGGCAATACCTTTTTTGCCGCAGATGATTCCGCCGGTAGGAAAGTCCGGCCCGGGCAGCCGTTTCATAATATCCTTGAAACCGCAGTCCGGGTCTTCAACTACCAAAAGCAGCGCATCGCAAACCTCTGTTATATTGTGAGGCGGAATATTGGTCGCCATGCCCACGGCAATTCCCGTCGAGCCGTTGACCAGAAGATTTGGAAACTTTGAGGGCAGCACCGTCGGCTCCGACCGAGTCTCATCATAGTTTGGCACAAAACCCACCGTATCATGATTAATATCTTCGAGCATCTCCATAGCCGGCGCAGCCATTCGCGCCTCGGTATATCTCATCGCCGCAGGCGGGTCGGCGTCGATACTGCCGAAGTTGCCCTGTGGGTCAATCAGCGGGTAACGCATATGCCATTCCTGCCCCATACGCACCAGCGTCCCGTAAGTCGCCTGGTCGCCGTGCGGATGGTAGTTCCCGCTCGTATCACCCACAATTTTAGCGCACTTTCGGTGCTTGCTTCGAGGCCCAAGATTCAAGTCATTCATCGCAGCCAATATCCGCCTTTGCGACGGCTTCAAACCATCGCGCACATCAGGCAGGGCACGCGAAACTATCACGCTCATCGCGTAGTTCAGATACGAATTCTTCAGCTCATCGAGAATCTGCATGTCCTCGAAATGCTCTCGGACTTGCTTGACTTTCTTTACCCCGTTAGAAATTTTACCTTTTCGCACCATATTCTTATTAAATATTCCTGTCTACCCCGTCGTGCAATTCCTGCGAATTTCTAACGAGGTTCATAAGTTCTCCGTCGTCTTTAACAATCGAAATTCAACGCCGGATAGAATACCCCCAACCACCCAAAAAGTCAACCCCGTTAGAAATAAGACCGTGAGGACTCTGTCCTGCTTGCCCAGTCAGGAGTGAGTCGCCAACGGGCCCTGGCACGGCTTCGTCCCGGAATCCTAACGGGGCCAACGCCCTCACTTGTAACGGCAAAGAATTTCTAACGGGGTCAACAATCCCAACACCAAAATCCCCTTCCACCGCGATTAATTGCTTTGCTCCGCCTTCAGACGGACCGCGGCTTGGGTTGACATCACTGCGCGGCAAGGCAACCTCACTTTCGATTTGCTATCTTGGAAACTTAGATTTCTTTGTGGCTCCGCGTCCGCAGCTTTCAGCTCACTTTTATTCTTATATGGCGCAGGCTGTATAAAAAAGGCCTATGCCCAATAAGAGCATAGGCCCCAAAGTCCACAAGCTAAATCACTGATTACTCAGGCCATAGTCTCCTCTTAAGCCAGTTGTCGGCAAGTTTAGCATAGTCTTTCAAGTTGACGATTCTGTCGCCCAGTGTCTCCAGATTGTAGATGTTAGCCGCCGACTGCACAGTGAAGATTCCCGTCTCATCGGTGGCGATGTACGCAATCTCCGCAGCCGACAGGGCCCGGTCGTAAACGCGGACGTCATCTATCAGGCCTTCAAACGGACGGTTCTTGGAGTCCGAGCGGTTACCTATTGCCAGATCAGCGGTATTCTGGGAGAGAAATACTATGGCACCTATATTTACATCGTTGTTCGTGGCCGCAAGCTCACCATTTATGTAGCACTTTACAGTGTCGCCGTCGTAGGTCCCAGCCAAATGATTCCATGCACCCTGCTCGAGCGCATGGCTGTTTACGTCGTACTTGTTATAGTCCTCGGCATCGGGATAATTGCCGTCACGCACCAGGAAGGTACACTCGTCATCTTCGTCAATCTCCAGGCCGAATGTCTCCCTGTTGTCTGCGCCCTTGACCACTATGCGAGAATTGTCCTGCTTGTCGGAATATTTGATCCATGCGCACACGGTCAGCTCGTATTTTGGCTTGAGCGCGTTTGCATCCGGCACGAGGACCCTGCCGCCGTCGAACCGCAGAGCGTTCCCATCGTGGCCGGCATCAGCCCAGAAGACATTAGTGTACAACGTCTCTATCACACCGTTATTGTCATAGCCGGCGTAGTCGGTGACGTTGCTGTCAGGCTCCTCATCCAGCTTCCACCAGCCAACCAGGTTGGCCTCGCCGGGCGCCTGTACCGGATTGAGATTGACATCGGTCTCAAGCCAGTCATCCGCCATTATCTCAACGTCTTCCCAGTCAACGGTACAGTCCTCGTTAAGGTCGCCCTCCTGCGCCAGGAGTTCGGGCCTGCACGTGGGCACATATAAGTTGATTTCGTCGAAGAATACAGTCCCACCGCTGCTCATGCCGGGGTCGGTCCAGTTGTTCCTGAAACCAAAACCAATACAGATTTTATTGACGTCGCTGAAGTTAATATTTGTAAAGCGATTCGTCAGGACCTCCCACAGCTGCCAATCCTCAATCTGTACGTCGGTAATCTCTTCCCCTTCGGGAGCTCCGGGCCCGCCGTACAACACCACTGCATAGTTGGAGTCGTCTTCCAGACCAAGATTCATCTGCTCGTATATTGTGGCAGCGTTGCCGGATTTGCCGTAGAACCACAGCGATATCACCCGTATATCGTAGTAATCCCAATCATTTGGCTCAAGGCTTATGGTTTGGATCTCAGAATAATAGCCCCAGCCATAGCCATAGTCGAAGTGATTAGTATAGTAATAACGCATCGAGTGCTCGCCAATGACCGGCGGTGTTGACCGAAGCGTAATCTGCGCGCCGGAAGTTGGCGGCACAGTTCCTTTATTCCAGTCATTTTGTGGGGGGTCCTGCGCCGTGTCGTCATCAAAATTGTCTACGACGATGTAATCTGCTACCCTGAACCTCCAGATTTTGCCCGTCCACCCATTGGGGTCGCACGCGTCGTTGACCTCATCGATACGCCAGTAGTAAGTGACGGTCAAATCAAGAGGGGGGAGCTCATAGGTGCAAGGGTCCTGTTTTCCCTTGTAGACGCTGGTACCAACAGGCCACGAGTTATTCGCATCCGTGACCTCCTGCTTATTCGTGCCGAAGTATACCTCGTGCCCGTTTACATCTGCCACATAGTCTCCCGGCTCCCAGGAAAGGTCAGAAGTCGGGGGTGCATCAGGCCGGCCGTCATACGGCTTCGGCTTCCAGGCACGCGTAAGGTCGCCGCCTCTGAACAGCTCCAACACCTTAGACTCCGGAATTGCATAGTCATAGATTCTAAGGTCGTCCATCCTTCCTTCATAACTGCTGCTTTCCCATATGTAGGCCCCGATCTTGAACGGTCTGTACCTCAGATTGCTCAGAGTACTCTTGGTAGGGGACTTCGTCTTCATTAAGAAACCGTCAAAGTATATCTTCATTGTCCCCGCAGCTTCATCCTTGGTAAAGACAAGGTGGTGCCAGTCGCCTTCCCAGCCGCGAGGGGTAGCAGTGTCCCACAACAGTACGTCGCAACTGTCGTCGCCTGCACGCCATAACACATCTCCATCCTCATCCGGGACAACCACCCTCATTGCATAAGGCGCGTTCTCGCCGGTGCTCACATCTAATATCACATGGTCCTTGTCTGTATCCTGATCCTCCTGACCGTTTAGCCATACCGAAACGCTTACCCCAGTGATAAGGTGGGTGGTTACCTTAGGTGGCGGCAGCACAGCCGTATCATCATCAAATATCCGGCAGCCGTCGTACTGACCACCGGTAGGGTCCCAGCCGCCTTCGCCATCATCAACGTCACCGTGATAGCCATGGCCCGAAGCGTCAAGAGCCCTGTCGCTCATAGACTCATCGAACTTGTAATGCAGGATAAGATGCTCATCCTCAATCACATACTTGGTTATAAACTGCCAGACGACCCCACGATACGGTGGTGGCCCGCCGCTGTCGTACGTATCAACGCGCCAGTAGTAAACAGTACCGTTTCCGAGAATCTCCGGGGGCGTCCAGCTGTTCGGAGCCCAGGACGTCTCAACAAGAGCAGTTCCGTCGTTGACGTCGTCGAAATCGGTGCCAAAGTAGATATCGTGCGTAACTGCACCTTGCCCCCGCGTCCACATAAGCGTTACAGTACACGGGTCAATCTCCGCCTCTCCGCTGTACGGACTGGGACAACTGGCCCATTCATCCCCCGGGAACAGCAGAAACTCGCATGGCGTAAGCGCAATATCATAGATGCGAACCTCATCAATCAGGCCGTCGAAAAAGCGGCCCACGTTAACATCATCTTTTTGCGCATAACCGATGGTAACAGGATAATTATTGTCGGCAGGATTCAGGTCCGTCTCGTCAGTTTCCTCTTTCAACACACCGTTGAGATAGAACTTCATCCGCTCCTCGTCAGGGTCAGTCCGGTCATAAACCACCGCAAGGTGGACCCACTCGCCCTCTACTGCAGTATTCTCTTCCATGCTCTCGCCATTACCGGCATGTTCCCACTGGAATGAGTCGTTGTCACACGGGTCCTGTATTCCAATCATCCAGGAATCATATTTGCCAATCAAGACGATGTCCCATGCATCATCCAGCCAGTCTTCATTTGGGTCATCACCGTCGACATCCAAATCCTCAGAGAGGTTCTCCGGCTTTACCCACATCTCGATGGTATACTGGTAACCGTCCAGCCGCAGAGGGTCGAACTCGCCGGGGTCCGGCCTGTACAGACCCACACAAGGGTCAAAATCAGCCGACGTGGTGCTCGCATCGATGACAGGGTTGGACTCGCCGTACTTTAACGAACCGCCGGAGCCTGGGTACTTCCAAAACTTTATGTTGTTGTCGCTATTGTCGGTGATGGGGCTCGGCAGGTCACCGCCCAGGCCGCCGTCAAAATTGTAGTACATTATCAGGCCGCCAACACCTATCGCGCAGTTCCAGAAGTCGCCCTGGATTATATTGTTGTCGTCGTTTGTATCGATTCGCCAGTAGTAGTTATTGCCCTGGGTAAGTACGGCGGGATAGTTGTTATCGGCGCCACCCAGAGTGGCCTCCAGCCAAATCGGATTGACGGGCCAGGCATTACTTATCGTAACGTCATCGACATATACCGTATCGCCGGCGTCCAAATCGGCCACCAACCGTATCCTGAAGTTGCTTATCAAATAGTTACTGTCGGTTATAGTGTCGGTGAACTCGTGCCAGGCGTCGTTAGGGCCAAGAGCAACCACGTTGAAGTCGTCCACATAATCATAGCTGGTGCCGTTATAATAATAGAGTTTGAGCTCGTCCTTTTCGTTTACGTCTTCGGTTCTTCGCACCCAGAAACGTACCTCGATGGCATTTGTGTAATAGCTTGCATTTACGTCGTCACAGGTCAAAGTCTTGACTCCTGCATCTACGGCCTTGGCAGAATAACTGCCGGAGTGGCTGTAGTTCGAATCGATGGTTGCATCATGCTGTACCCAGCCGCCTGGCGTCCAATTCGGGTCAACGCCGGCTTCAAAACCGTCGTCAAACAGAACAATACTCTCCGGAAAATCGGCGCCGAAGTAGAAATTCTGGCTGGTCGCAGCGCAGCAGGGTGTCCACTCCAAAATTGAACCCGGCAGCGCATTTCTCTGACCGTCCCCCGGACTTGGGTCATAGGCCTGTCCGTTCTCAGTGGTAAACTGCCAGATAGCGCCCGTCCACGGACTGGTATTGCAGGCGTCGTTGACCTCGTCAACACGCCAATAATAGGTCGCGTCCAATTGCAGGCCCGGCGGAGTCCAGCTATTGGAGTCATGGTGCTCCTTAGCGGGAGTCGCGCTTTCATTTACATCACTGAGGCTGGTGCCGAAGTAAACATTGTGGTCGGCCACGCAATACTCTCCCGGCGCCCAGCTAAGCTGCACACCTATCGGGCAGAGATCTGTCGCGTTATGCCCCGGGCTCGAATCATACGCCCTTCTATGTACGAACGAGCAGGTTACTACAATATCTGCTCCGTCAGTGGTAACAAGCGGAATAACAGCGCCGTCGTAGCCGGTTATCTGGCCAATGTCGATCCAGTTTTGGATATCTTCTTGCTTTTGCGTTCCGGATGCCTCTGTTATTCTCAGCATACCTTCGTTGATATCCAGTATCCACCACGTACCTGCTGCATCCCATTCACTACACTCAATATATCCGTCATCCAGGTATATCAAGGCACCCCCCATCGGCTCTAATGGTGCTCTAAACCTTTCGCATATCAGTTGAGCACCGCCGTCTATAAAAACCTCGAAGAATGAGGCTTCGCGGCCGCTTATCTCAAAATCTCCTGCCTCCGCATCCTCACCACCTCTGTGGTCTTCATCTGGTGAGCACCTAAGAGTTCCACCAGTGAAGTAGAAATTACCGCTTCCCTCGTCTCCGATCTTCACAAAGCCAACATTGACATCACCGCCGCTCATGTTGTATGTAACGAAGCCCTCAGTTTCATCAGAACCTCTAAAACCGCCACATACGAAGATATTTGCACCATCGTATATATTATACGTACCTTCTGCATTATCAGGCGTCCGTAAGTCCATATCCCCTTCGCCACCATTGCCAAGGATTGTGAGCTCCCCACTTACACTAATATTGACATCACCTTCACCGTCCCGCCAGTTCCACTGGTTCTGGACAACAAGTTTCCCGCCCGGGGCTATGTCTACATCGACCGTCGTGCCTTCGTCTGGACCATCCCCGCCCACGGCAACCACATTTGCGTCGCAATCCACTGTGGGGCCGTCGTTAATATCGTGGATAATTACCGTGTCATTGGGCCCCGGCGCTTGGGTGGCAGGCACAGCACCAATCTTCCAATTGCCAGGCGTGCACCAGGAGTCGTCGCCCCCGACAGCATTCGTCCAGGTGTACTCAACTGCTAAAGCGCTGCCAACCAGACCCAGCACTACAACAATAGAAACCAGGAATGCAAGTTTCTTACACATAATGTACCTCCTTCAAAAAGATTTACCATAAATACGCATTTCGCGGCTATACGCCAAACAATCCGTTGTTTCCAACAAGCATCGAAAGCCTTCACTTTCACATATTTCCTGCCTGTCCAAAACAACCTTCAACATTCTAATTCTATTATAAGTTAGACGGATTAGGCCTATTCTCAGGGTATTTCTGATTTTGGGGGTAAAAATACGTGACCAAGTGCACGCTCCGCGCGTTTACTCCCCCCGTGCGGGTATGGAATGAGTAGAATAACGCGCTTTTTAAGCACACGGCCCTCACTCCTGTGGCCAAATCCCTATTGCTCCAATTTAAGGGCGCCCGATTTTGCCCTAAAAACCGGCAAAAATCGCACTTACCGCCCAGACAAATCACTAAAACTCAACTACACCTATATATATACCAGATTCAGCAACACCCGTCAAGAAAAAAAACCAAATTATCGGATGTTATGCACTTTTCCCAAGATTGCGCAAAATTCTAAGCCCGGACCGACTATATCCGCCATCTCAATCCCGCTATTGACCTCATCGTCAGGCAATTTCTCACGCATGGTTATGCAGCGTCCCCTCAGCAAGCAGCGCGATTATCATCTCCCCCAAGCCCCGAACCCATTCATTTCTGCTCATTCCTGCGAAACTTGTCCCCGCAAAACTATACCATCGCGACTTCGCCGTCTCAAACTGCGAATCCCCGCGCAGGCGGGGACCCATATCTATCAATCATCACTAATCCTCAATCATTTCCCCCGAGTCACGGGCCGCGAGCGACGAGCCCCGCGTATGCCGCATCCGCCATTTTCTCCCAAAATATTGTCTTTATGCGGTAAAGTCCCCTTCAAAAATCGCCGAAAATGTCCTTTGGCACGCAAAAATGCCCGAAAGCGGTAAAAACTAAGCAAAACCCAATTTCTTAAGGAGATTGAATATGTTTTGGGACCTGTTTGACAGAATTATCAACGCGGTAAAGCCCGGAAACCAATCCCACCAGCCACCTGAGCAATCTGAGCAATCACAATCCTGGCCTGAAAGTAAGTCCCGTCAGGACGAAGCTTCACAGGAGCCCACCCCCGACTGGCAGGAAACTGCCGCCACTCACCAGGATGAACAACAGCCGTAGCCGGACACAAAAAGCTAATTTTCAGAGATGCGCAATTCTTAGAGTCACCCGCTAAATACCCTGGCGGGTGATTCTTTTTTCCAACACTGCACTTCCGCCTGCCCCGTTACAGGCCTTCTCTCCGCTCTCTAATGGGGCTTGCTTGCCCCTAATGGGGCCCCCATACACAATTCACCATTCGACCATTCCTTGTTCGATATTCGATATTCAACCGCCTTTTCCCTTCTCCCTTCTGCCTTCTCCATTCTCCCTTTTGCCTTTTTCCCTGCCCCCTGGCCCCTGACAACCACCCCCTGACAACTGGCAACCGAAAACCGGCCCCTGACTTGTGCTCTTTGCGATTTGACTTTTGATTTTCTAACGTATCACAAGGAATTTGCTGTGTTAAATTTTCCAACAAATACTAAATACTATCGACTAATTCGCCGTCCTAAACTTACCTTAACTGTCATCCTGAGCGGAGCGAAGCGCAGCCGAAGGATCTGGCCTACGCACACAATTAACCTCACGAAATTCCCAACCCATATTTTGCCCCGCGTCTTGTGTCTTGAGTCTTTGGTCTTGTGTCTCCTCGCCCCGGCTCATCTCCCCCCCCCCCCCGGCCATTTTTGAATTTTACAATGTATTTTTGCTATTTACATTTTGATTTTTACAATAAAAAATCCTCGCTTTCTTCTCCCTTCTCCCTTCTCACTTCTCAATTCTCCATTCCCTTCTCTCCGCTCTCTAATCGGCCTGCCCCTACAATCCGCCCTGAACCTCTCCTTCTGCGCTCATCCGCCGAATCCGCATACTTAAAAAATTCTCGGCAACTTCCCATTGCCAAGTCTTACGGCACCTGTTATATTATGAGTCAAAAGGAGGTTTGTAAAGAATGGAATCGCGAATAATTCAGCTGACCCCGGCTGCTCACAAACACGGGAATCTAAATCTGAGTGCCTGCGGCAAAGAATTTTTCCCACCCGACGTGTTCGGCGGACCTTCCAAAAAAGCTGGTCTCGGCACACTCATCACATTGCGTGTTGAAGGCCTGCCGGAACCTATCAAAACCGACATTCCCACAGATAAAAAGACTGAGCATCCTCGATGGATCTTCAGAGAAAGAGCTTGGACAAAGAAGTTTGTCAAGGTTCACAATCTTAAAGCGGGTGATACAATTGTTATTAATCGTGTAGCAAATCAGAAATATGTAATAAAACCTAACGCAAAGAATTTGGGTTTCGACGATGTCGGGAGTACAACCAGAAGAGAGCGCCATAAACTAGAGTGTGCTTATAGAAATTTAATTGAAATAAATCCCAATTTAAACAGAAAACTGGTAAGTTTCCAAGCCAACAAGAGAATTCCTTTTTACAATTGGTTTCCATACAAAGAAGGCTTCTCATACCAAATGGTCAAAATGTTTATTAAGGACTATCCCAAGAACTCAGGTAAACTGTTAGATCCTTTTTCAGGATCTGGTACAACATTGTTTTCTGCAAATGAAATGGGCTTCGATTCTCTTGGAATTGAGATACTCCCAATAGGACAATTCATTCTCGATACGAGAATAGCTGCTAATAGAGTTGACCTTAAGAATCTTAGAGAATCTGTACGTATGCTACGTAAAATTGACTTTTTGAAAATACCAACCGATGCAAATACAAATTACAAGCACATATCGATTACCTATAAATCTTTTCCTTTAGATACAGAGAAAAAGCTTAACGCATTTCTGAAGTATTTGGATTATAAAATCAAAGATCAAAATATTAAACAAATCCTTAAGTTTTCATGTTTTTCTATTCTTGAAAGAATCAGCTACACACGGAAAGATGGTCAATATCTACGTTGGGATTATCGAGCGGGGAAAACAAAAACAAAATTCAGTAAGGGAAAAATTTATAGCTTCGAACAAGCTCTATTTTCCACACTAGACCAAATTGTTAATGATCTTGCAAACTCTGCCGTTTTCTTTGGGGGATCAAGTTTTAACAAGCCAAAGATTAAACTCCAAACCACCTCATGTCTTGAGTTAATGCCTAATCTACCTGCTGCTGATTACGATCTCATTATAACATCGCCTCCATATTGCAACCGATATGATTACACGAGGACTTATGCCTTGGAGCTAGCTTTCTTAGGCATTGATTCGCAAAAAATAAAAAAGTTGCGCCAATCTCTTTTATCATGCACGGTCGAGAATAAAGATAAACAAGATTTCCTACTGAAAACCTACGAATCAAATAACCAGCTTAAACTATTCAACCAGGCAACATCTGCTTTCAACTCTAATAAGGCATTGCAGGAAGTTCTTACCATCCTCCAAAAATATATGAAACAAAACAAGCTTAACAATAATGGCATATATAGACTGGTACGAAACTACTTTTATGAACATTCCTTTGTTGTTTTTCAAATGTCCCGATTACTTAAGCCTGGGGGTAGGATTTATTATGTAAATGATAATGTCCGTTATGCAGGGGAAACTATCCCAGTAGATCTAATTTTATCTGAATTTGCCAGAAGATCTGGCCTCGAAGTGCAAAAAATATTCACCCTCCAAAACGGTAAAGGCAATAGCAGCCAACAAATGGGACAATATGGAAGAGATGTATTAAGGAAATGTGTATATCTTTGGAGGAAACCTGATTGACTGAGAGTATGAGTTATATAGATCACCTCACTTCAAGCGACTCACTCGTTACCCCTTATGAGGAAACGCGTGCTGGTTTTATTGCTTTAGCTCTTGAAAAGAATAGAAAGGCAACCCCTTTTGTTGAAGAGGCAAAGGCACTAAAAGTTTTAGCGTCAAAAGCACCTAACCCTCAAAGTCTGTTGAAAATTACCGAAATAAGAGCCTCGATCTTAACAGCAGCAGGCGTATCTGATAAAGCTAATAACCATCTTTCAGACAATGATAAAAATGAAGCGATTAGGGGATTAATAGAAAACTTTTTAGAACCCTCAGGAAAAGATTTTGTTGATGAGCTTGTTTATAGGTTCCTACTTACTAGGGGAGATTCTCTTGGTGGAAGCCTGAGAAACTTAGCTGGTTCTCTAGGCGAAAGAAAATTAACAAGAGCACTTATTTCTACTATGTCAATTCAAAATAAGAAGTATAAATGGTTGCACTCAAAGTCCAGAAAGTGGATTAACTATTCAGCAGACGATTCTAGTATTGAGTTGCATCTTAAAGGGTTGAACTGGCAAACTACCAATAATAGAACGCTGATCTACAATCTAACTGTACCATTTATTAAAAAGAATGTGGACCTGTGCCTTTTTAATTGTGCTCCTGACGAGATTATATTTAGTAACAAAAAATCCTGCCACTACTCCTTGGAAAAATATATTGCTTTGGGAGAGTTAAAAGGAGGTATAGACCCTGCAGGCGCAGATGAACACTGGAAGACAGCAAACTCTGCGCTTGGGCGTATTAGAGCAGGCTTTCGCAAGAAAAAACTCAAGCCAATGACTTTCTTTATTGGAGCCGCTATTGAAAAGGCCATGGCGCAAGAGATATTTAAACAACTCCGAAATGGTGTCTTATCAAATGCAGCAAATCTAACAAACGATGAACAACTCGTTTCTATTTGTAAATGGTTATTACAACTCTGAAAAAACAGAGCCTTCTATGAAGGGAGAAAACCGAAGATTTTTTTCTGCAAATGGGTAGACCAATTTTCTACTCATAACTCCAGTCAACGTGAATAATCAATAATCGATTTAAAAACGCCCACGCCGGCTGGCCAATAAAATAGCCCCCCCGACTCTTCACAATCTGAAACTTGCCCGCTTCAGGCGGGCTTGTCCGCCGAAGGCGGATACGCACCACGCAATACGAACAGCCCTGCATTTGCGCAAGGAGGTAGCAAAAACCTACTCAAAAACGACTCATTTCTTCCAATTTTTGCTCAAAAAGCGCGCATTTTGGGCGTTTTTGCTAAGAAAGACAGAATTATTATGCCTCTTATCCGTTAAATTTATGCCCAAGGTATCCGTGTAAATTTGTGCCCAAGGTATCCGCGATTAACAATACGTTAAGTTTCGCACTTTTTATTAAGGAAGACCTTATGAAACAAGCAGTTACACGCCATTTCGTATTTTATGCATGTTCGGTAAAAAGCTCGAACTTGCCAAAAATAATCCGACCGTTGTTAAATCGGCGTATCAACGCAAATTACCTAAGTTAACGCATTGGTAAAAGTGCGAAAGTTCACAATACCAAACTCCCCTTTATCCGGGATTACACAAAGGCTGGCTTTACAAAAAGTCATGGTAATGACTTGTGAACGATGGCTAAAATCAGCGCTAAAGCTTGCTTTAAAAGATGATTTTGCCGAGTACACCAAGCCAGCCAACTGAAACTTCTCTGTGCCCTCCGCGACCTCCGCGGTTAAAAAACCTCCGTTTAATCTGTGAAATCTGTGGCTAATTTTCTTCGTGCCGGAGCCTGTCCGCCGTAGCCTTAGCGAAGGCGGATGTCTTCGTGGCAATAAATCTGTGAAGATATGAAGAGAGGGCATCCTCAAGTATAATTCGGCAAATTTTA
>CAZOUM010000069.1:0-13063 GCA_964582985.1 uncultured Pirellulales bacterium
GAAGCGCTTCTACTATTAAGAGCGAAAAACAGCCAAGAATGCGACAGGAAAATTCTTAGGGCTTGCAATGAGACGATTGAGAGTTTAGTTACGACTGTTATAATTTACATATAGATAATATACCTGTGAACAGAAGGGAACGCGAAATGTCACTTGAACAGGAATTGGGTCTGCGAAAACCTATAGCCCTGCTGCCGCACGAGGCGCTGCTGAATATCTATTACACTGCCTCGTGTTTGAAGAAGCGGGCCGACGAGTTCTTCCGGCCTTTCGGCCTGACGGACGTTCAGTTCAACGTTATGATGCTGCTGGAACATCAAAGCGGGACGGAAGAGGGTTTAAGCCAGGCGAAGCTGAGCGATATGATGCTGGTCAACCGTGCGAACACAACGGCGCTGATAGACCGAATGGAGAAAGCAGGCCTTGTTGTCCGCACGCCTGATGCTTCTGATAGAAGATACAAGATTGTGAAGCTTACCAGCCAGGGTAAAAAGCTGCTTGCGGAGGTTGAGCCGCTTTACGCAAAAGAGGTCAAAAAAATAATAGCCGTCCTAAAAGAGGCCGAACAAAAAAAGCTCATAGAAGCACTTGAAAGAATCCGCACCAAACTTCCTCCCCCGGTAATCCGCGGGACCTTGGGCCCAAGGACCCCCCGTTAGAAGTAAACGAGCCACCACCCGCCTTTGGCGGGGGCGAGCTTGCATAAGGAACTTCTAACGGGGAGGCACCTGTGCCTGCGCGACCTGTGCGCAGGATAACACAGGTGCAGGCAACGGAAAAAGTCTCTAATAATAATTTCAGTAAGAAAGAGCCGATACCATAACTTTTGGCCTAAGCAGTAAGAATTATGGATTCCCGCTCCCCGCTTCCGCGGGGACAAGTTTACACCTGCGAAAGCAGGTGCGGGAATGACATTGACAATCAATCGGCTTTTATTAACTGCGATTGATATAACGGGCCCCGGTTAGAAACTCCACAAACGTGGGCCATACTGAAAAAGTTAGATTTCTAACGGGGCGGGGTTGACGCCGGCGGCGAAAGTAAGTAGGCTCATTCGCAATAATCCGCCAAAGGCGGACCAAGGGCGGATGGAATAATGAATTTCGAATGACTAATGCGGAAAGGACTCAAGATGTTCACGATGATTGTTGATGTGGCGGCGCGGGAGATACTCGATTCGCGTGGTAACCCGACCGTTGAGGTTGATGTTTTGCTGGATGACGGCTCATTCGGGAGGGCGGCGGTGCCGTCAGGAGCCAGCACCGGTGCATATGAGGCGGTAGAGCTTCGCGATACAAGAGCAAAACGCTATATGGGCAAAGGCGTTGCCGGCGCGGTCAAGAACGTAAACGAGGTGATTGGACCTGAAGTTTTGGGTATGGACGCTATGGGACAGGAGGAGATTGACCAGTTGATGATTGAGGTTGACGGCACGTCCAATAAGGGTAAACTCGGCGCGAATGCGATATTGGGTGTTTCGCTGGCGGTGGCGAAGGCGGCGGCGGATTCAGCCGGGCTGCCATTGTACCGCTACTTGGGCGGCTGCAATGCCAATATCGTCCCCGTGCCGATGATGAATATCGTCAACGGCGGGAAACACTCGGACAATAATGTCGACTTCCAGGAATTTATGATTATGCCGGTAGGCGCCGAGGACTTTCCCGAGGCGCTGCGGATGGGGGCCGAGGTTTTCCATACGCTGAAAGCGGTGCTGGCCAAGAAGGGCTATGCCACATCGGTGGGCGACGAGGGCGGATTTGCCCCTATGCTAAAGAGCAACGAAGAGGCCCTGGAAGTTATTATGGACGCCATCAAGAAAGCCGGCTACAAGGCGGGCAAAGAGGTCGCAATTGCGCTGGACCCTGCCGCGAGCGAGATGTTCGACAAAAAGACCAAGACCTACAAGTTTTTCAAGTCCGCTCCAAAGAAAAAAATCTCCAGCGATGCGCTGGTTGCCCATTGGGCCAAATGGGCGGCTAAATATCCTATCATTTCCATTGAAGACGGGTTGGCCGAGGATGACTGGACCGGCTGGACTAAACTGAATAAAAAGATAGGCCGTCGCATCCAGTTGGTCGGCGACGATTTGTTCGTAACCAATACCGCCCGGCTGGCCAAAGGCATAAAGCTCGACTGTGCCAATTCGATATTGATTAAGCTCAACCAGATAGGCACGCTCACAGAGACGTTTGAGGCGATAAATATGGCCCGCAGGGCCGGCTGGACAGCGGTGATAAGCCACCGAAGCGGCGAGACCGAAGATACGACAATCGCCGATTTGGCGGTTGCCACCGGCGTTGGCCAGATAAAGACGGGCTCTTTGTGCCGAACGGACAGGATTTGCAAGTACAACCAACTACTTCGAATCTGTGAACACCTTGGCCCGGCAGCACGGTATGGCGGCTTTATGTTTAAGTAACCGGGAGCACAAGGGCGCAGGTGCAAAGGGCATAAGGAAGCTTATGACCTGTACACTTATGAGTTATGCGCTTAAGTGCTATGCGAAGGCAAGACATGATGCGAATGTTTTTGTTTCTCGTCTTCTTCAGCATCGGTGCGGCGGCGCTTAGCATCTCTATGCTCTCTGGCGATTTGCTCCAGTACTACCACAACAAGCAGCTCTTGAAGGCAGCAGAAGAATCATTACACGAGCTGGAATTTTTGAACGCCGATTACGATGCCCTGCTGCAGCGGTTGAAAAATGACCCGAATCTTATTGACCGCATCGGTCGGGCCGTCTTCAGGACTGAGCGTGAGGACGATGGTACGGTTTATCCAAGGGTAACACCCGAGCAGCTCGATGCGGCCCGAAGGGCCTTGACAGAAGAGCCAAACCAACAGTTTTCCGAGCCGACGGTGCCCGGCTGGCTTGAGCGATGCAGTGAGCCACGCCGAAGAATGATGCTGTTTTTCTGCGGTGCCGCTTTGATTCTTATTTCGTTTATTTGGTCCGGCCCTGGTAAGCGGGCCCCCGAAAAGGGAAAATAGTTACTGAAATCGTAACAAGTTCAGACCTGTGTCTTCGTCAGGTTTGCGGCCGGCTTCGATGCCTTCGATTTCAATTATCGTAACTTCCAAAGTCAGAAAGGTCTTTGCTCCACCACGCGGGCAGCCAACGATTGTTTCGTCGCCTTTGCCTATCGCGGTATGGATATGTAGTTTTGGGCCTTCGTTGTCGTGGTAGATAGTTCCTACGCCGAGCACTTCGCCCGGCCCGGCAAAGTCTTTAAAGTTGCCGGTAATTTTAGGTTTTTCCTGTTTCGGCCCGACAACAACGTTAGCTTTTCTGAATCCGCCGGTAATCAAAACCGCAGCCGATTTGATATTCTCCTCGCTTGCGATATGCTCGATGCACTGGTAGATATCTTCGCCTTCAAACAACCTGGCTGCTATTATTCGTCCTGTTTTGCCTACTGCGTATTCCATTTTACGCTCCTGAGTGTGAATCGTTGTTGATAGCCTGCTTATGTACCGGGTCGCCAACAATTGACGGTCGGATGTAGCCGGCCTTTATCTGTCATTGGCTATTTGCTGAATCATTTTCAAGGACAGAATCCATCCATTCTCGCAGTCTGATACCTACGTGGCCTGCTCGTCCAAGCAGATGCTTGTGGCGAACGAGGCCTCCAGGGTTGCCGTCTATAGGGTTGTAAGTAAGGTTTTGCCGCAAGAGCCACTCCTTCACCAAAGTCCTTTTCCCGCCCTGACCATGTCCAGGGCCAGGTTGACCATTTTCTTATGATGTTACCTGTCTGGTCAGTGGTAAGAGTTGCGTTTATGTCGACTTTTTCGGTTAGAGAAGAGGACTTCTCACCCGCGTAGACAGCTTCAAAGCCCGGTGAAACCATATCGTATGGTACCAATTTTTCTTTATTTTTATTCTCCACGCTTCAAACCCTTCAAGTCCATTATTGAGGCAAACACAAATAACTGATGAGTAACCTACAAATATCTTCGATAACACATGAAATATAGCACGAATACAGCGAGAATCAACGAACGGTTGTGGGAAAATCCATCACACGGCCTCCGTGACAAAAACGAGTGGACGGCTTTGACCGAAGATTTTTTGGCAGTTTTTGCGCAATATGTTTGAACCATTTCGCTGCGGCGGCGTAAATTATAGTAAATCAGAAGAATCGTTTTCCTCCTCCTCCTCTTTTGAGAAGTATGGCGGCAGCACCCACCTTTGATGCTGCCGCCCGCTTTTTGTTAGTTATTCCGCGGACAAGCCAACGACATCTTTTGATTAAAGAGTGAGCTTTTCACGCTCGCCGTGGCACTGGCCGGCATTTTCGGAGGGTCCTTTTAGCCGGCGATGCTTTCTTCAAGATTGGCAAGTATGGTCCTGGCCTTGGCGATTTTGTTGCCGGCAGGGCCCTGCCAGTGCAGGTCTGCATTTTGCTTTACCAAGTCTTCAATCCTTTTGCAGGCCAGAAGCACCGTGGCGTGGTTTTTATTGCCCATAAATCTGCCTATCTCGGAGGACGACATCCTGGTATGTATTCTGACCAGATACATACTGAAATGCCGGGCGAGGGCCACCGTCCGGTTTTTCTTGGACGAGTGTATATTTGCCGGTGTTATCCCAAAATAAGTAGCGACGGCCGACTCGATGTCCGAGATGTGCACTATTGGGTCTGTCCGGGCCAAATGCTCAGCTAAAACCTCCTTGGCCATAACCAGGTTGACTTTTTCGTTTTGCAGCGACCCGAAAGCAATAAGTTTCAGCAGGGCCCCTTCCAGCTCCCGCACGTTGGTCCGCAGATTCTCGGCAACGTATTTTATGACACTTTCGGGGATGTGCCTGCCTATGGCTGCTGCGTATTGTCTGCATATTTGGCAGCGGGTCTGGAAATCGGGGGTCTCTATCTTGACGACCATCCCGGAGACGAACCGATTAACCAGCTTTTCAGAGAGCTGTCCTATCATCTTCGGGTGGGCGTCGGAGGCCAGTACCACCTGTTTTCCGGCCAGAGAGATTGTATTGAAGGTATGCAGGAATTCCTCCTGCGTTGAAGGCTTGCTGGCCAAGAAGTGTATATCGTCGATTGCCAACAAGTCCATTTGTCGGATTCGGCGTCGAAAAGCCTCCAGCTTTTTCGTCTTCAAGGCCAGCACAAACTGATTCACAAAGTCCTCCGCTGACAAATACGCCCAGCTGGCGTGGGGCCGTTTCCTGCACACCGCATTGCATATCCCTTGCAGCAGATGTGTTTTGCCGACCCCGTATCCTCCGTGAATAAACAGCGGGTTGAACGGACTTTGCTCTTCGTCGATGACTGCTTTTGCAGCGTTGCAGGCCAGTCGATTGGAAGAGCCGACAACGAAAGTCTCCAGACTGAATTTGAGCTTCTTGCGTGGAAGTGGTTGTATTTTGGTTCTGCGGCTGCGGAAGCGGTCGTGTGCTTTTCCCACCAGTTGTGCCTGAGAATCGAGCTGTGTTCGCCTCTGATGGCCTGAAAGCTCAGGGTCGATGGCGAAGATAATCTTTAGATCGTCACCGGTAACGGCCCGAACAGCCTCGCAGAGCTCGTTCGAGAAGTGGTTTTCAATCCAGCCTGCTATGAAGAGGTTGGGGACTCCTACTCTGAGGTATCCGTCGCTGAGCGTCAGCCTGGTCGAATTTTTGAACCAGATTCGGAACTTTTGCGGCCCAACTCTCTCGGCAAGTGCTTCGTTAATGGCACTTAGTTCACATTCCGTTGTGCGAGCCCCGCCGTGAGGGTCTGCGGCTGGGCGAGCGTTCTCATCCGTGATTGTGCTTCGCATTACTGTCTCCTCTTCCTAAAGAGTTCCCACTTTGCTCCGCGGGACGCCTCTTACCGGCGCGGATTTGCAAAGTGGTATCCTGGTTGATAATTTCTCTTGCCAATAAACTTTCTTCTGGTAATTATTAAACGGTGACAAAACAAATCAATACCTTTTTGAGTAATTTCTTTTCCACCGGATAGAGGTTGTTGTCAGCATTGACTTTGTGCGCAAAAAAAATTTATTTTGAACACGTTTTGCACAGCGCAAGTCTGCTTTGTGGAAAAGCTGTGGATTGGGTTTTGACATTTGTGAAGCAAAGTGATACAAATCTCAAAGATTTTCCATTTTGCAGCTTATCGCGAAATGGCGTCCCGCCGGTGGGAGGCGTTCCGCGAACAATTACACAAGCGAGCGGTTAAAGTCCTTGCTAAGAAGGGAAACAGGTGTGCCAATGAATCGCCGCAGTTTCTTAAAAGCATTGGGAATGGGTGCAGCATCGCTGGCCTTTCCGGGATGTTCGGGTACCTTCGGGCGGGCTGCGGGCGATGTGTCTGCAGAAAAACCCAACATAGTGATAGCCCTTTGTGACGACCTGGGCTACGGAGACCTTGGCTGTTACGGCCACCCCCACATAGAGACACCAAAACTGGACAGGCTCGCCGCCGAGGGAATGAAGCTCACCGACTGCTATGCCGCTGCTCCGGTCTGCTCGCCGGCGCGGGCGGGAATGCTTACCGGCCGAACGCCATACAGATGCGGCATTTATGACTGGATTCCCAACAAAAACCGAATGCACTTAAAGAAACAAGAGCTTACCGTAGCCACGCTGTTGAAAAGGGCCGGTTATGCGACCTGTCATGTGGGAAAGTGGCACTGCAACGGCAAGTTTAACTCGGCTGAGCAGCCCCAGCCTGACGACCATGGTTTCGAGTACTGGTTTTCGACGCAGAACAACGCCAGGCCTACGCACCATAATCCTAAAAACTTTGTTCGTAACGGCCAGTCTGTCGGCCAATTAGAAGGATACTCGTCCCAACTGATAGTTCAGGAGGCGATTGACTGGCTGAACAACCACTGGGACAAAGAGAGGCCTTTCTGCCTGTTTGTGTGGTTTCACGCACCGCACGAGCCGATTGCAACGGGGCCGGAATTTATGGAGATGTATAGGGGGAGGAAGGAAGCCGTTTATTATGGCAATGTTACGCAGATGGACCACGAATTTGGCCGGCTTATGAAGACATTAGACAAAATGGGGCTGCGCGAGAATACGTTTGTGATGTTCGCCAGCGACAACGGCCCTGAGACGTTGAACCGCTATCGTAGTGCGCATCGTTCGTTTGGCTCGCCGGGGCCGCTTCGCGGTATGAAGCTGCACATGTATGAGGGCGGCATCCGTGTTCCGGGCATCATCCGGTGGCCTGGAAGGGTCAGACCGGGGATTATCTGCGATGAGCCGGTCAATGGGACGGATATTCTGCCGACTCTGTGCGCAATGGCCGGCGTTAAGGTTCCGACGGACCGGCCAATCGACGGTACAAGTATCCTGCCGATATTCGAGGGCAAAAAGCTTAGGCGTAACGTGCCACTGTACTGGCGATTCGACCGGGCACTGAGCAAGCCGTTTACGGCTGCGATGCGAGAGGGCGACTGGAAGATTTTGGCCGATAAGAAAATGACGAAGTTTGAGTTGTATAACCTGCGCAAAGACATTGCTGAGGAGCACAACCTTGCGGCGAGTGAGCCGAGGCGTCTGGCGGCGATGAAGAAAAGGCTGGTCGAATTACACGCCGAAATCGAGGCCGAAGGGCCGGAATGGAGGCGGGAATGAGACGGGCCATCAGAAGGCGGCAAGACGTGTGGAGCTTCACTCAAAAATGGCTGTCAGCTCTGCCTAAGCCAGCGGAGGATTTCCAGCGGGCCGGGGCGTTTTCCGTACATTAGAATGCCTGTTCTAAATATCTTTGCTGCGGCCCATGTCACCACCAGCACGGCTACAGCCAACAGGAGTATTGAAGCAGCTATCTCGACAAACCAGACATCCGCGCCGGCGGCCAAACGTAATATCATCACCATCGGTGTTACGGGCGGTACGAACGTTAGTGCTTTGGCCATCGTGCCATTGGGACTTTGAACAAGCTTGAGCCAGGCTATTAAGGGAATTATAAAGATTAACATAATTGGCATCATCAAGCTCTGTGTCTCCTTGATGGTGTTGCAGACCGAGCCGATGCCAGTCAGGATGGCGCTGAACAAAAGATAGCCCAGTATGTAATATACAACAAAATACAATATCAGTTCGGTGGTAACATCAACATTCAAACCCTGCCACCGAGCGGCTGCATAAGCGGCAGCAGACCACAGTGCTACTACCGTTAAGCCAATTCCGGCCAATCCGAGAATCTTGCCGGCCATCAATTGAAACGGGCTTACGGCCGAGAGCAGCACTTCGATAACCCGTGAGTTTTTTTCTTCAATTATACTGCTGAGCATGTGTTGGCCTGTGCCGACCATTCCCATGAACATAAGGTACATAAAAAAGAAGGGCACCATCATATTCACTATACTGTGTATTTGGCTTTGCACCTGCTCCCGGCCGTCAGCCGCTCCAATTTCGAGGCGTTCAATCGGGACGTTTCGCAGCTTGGCCAGCAGCTCCTGGTCGAGGTCTTCTATTTGGTACCGCCGACTCACGACCGCCTTGCTGATAAGATTCTCAACAGCCCAGATGGCATCAAGGTTGGCAGGCTTTGGCTTATGGGTGTAGAAACGTATTTTGCCGGGACCTTCCAGAATGTCCTCGCCCAGGACAACATACGCATCGACCCGACCTTTACGCAGCTTCGCTTTGCCTTTTGCTTCGACTGCATTTGAGTCCTGCTGAACGTCGAGCTGCTGAAGAAAGAATTGTCTATTGGGATTTTTGTCATTGTAGTTGTCAAAGGAAGTTTTGATGTCTCCTGCAAGCTTTTTCGAGAGGTCAGTTACGGCAACCTTGATAGGAGGGCGCGGGCCGACTTTACCCTGCGACATTCGGGTAGAGAAGAAAATGACCACGCCGATTATGACCGGCGTCATTAACAGGCCAATGATAAATATCTTGGTCTTGGCGGTTTCAATGTATTCCCGCTGGGCAACTTTAAGAATCCTGCGCATCATCTGCCTCAACTAATTTTACAAAGATTTCGTGCAGCGAAGGCACCTTTACCTCAAAGGCCCGCACTTTTGCGCGCTGCATAAGGGCTTGTAGAAACTGTTGTGTGTCCGCATCGGCCAGGGTGACTTCCAGACGGTTTCCCTCGGATTTTACCGCTTTTACCATAGGCAGCGTTTCAACGAAGCCGGTGTCTCCCTCAAGCTCGACACTGACCGTATGGGCGCTTTGCCGGGAACGGATATGGTCGAGCCTGTCATCCAATATCGACTTGCCTTTGTTTATAAGAAGGATGAAGTCGCAGAGCTTTTCAGCCTCGTGCATTACATGGGTGGAAAAGATTACGGTTTTGCCCTCATTGCGCATCTCAAGAATGATGGTTTTGAGCAAGTCCTGATTCAAGGGGTCAAGGCCGGAAAACGGCTCGTCAAGAATCACAAGCTCAGGTTCGTTGATGACAGTAACAGCAAACTGCAGCTTCTGGTGCATTCCCCTTGACAGCTCCTCTACTTTTTTGTCGGCCCAGTCAGCCAAATCAACTCGCTCGAGCCACCGGGGTACACGATGAGCAATTTCGTGGTCGTTGAGGCCCTTTATCGCACCAAAATATGCCAGTACCTTACGAACCGTCATCTTGCGATATAGTCCCCGCTCCTCCGGCATATACCCTATTCGGGTTTTGACCCGCTCAATTTGACCGTCCTCCAATATCTCGATTCGCCCGCTGTCCGGACGGATGATATTCATAATCATGCGAATTGTGGTTGTCTTGCCGGCACCGTTAGGACCGAGGAAGCCATAGACACTGCCCGCGGAAACCCGGACACTCAAGTTATCCACAGCGTGGACTTCACCGAAGGATTTGCAGACATTATCAAGTAATACAGCGTTCATTTTAGATTGCATTAATATTGATTCTGTTCGTCCCCCTTTTCTGTCTTCGACAGAAGACAAGGGGGCGTTCATTGTAATAGTAGATGCAGCTTAAGCAACTATTTTCCCGTTATGACTGCGACGTAACCACCGTCGCAGTCAATTCCTTCTGCTGACGGTAAGGTAAGCAGTTCGGATTCGAGCTCGAAGTGGGAGTTTTTGCGCAGAAAGTCTTTTACAAGCTGGCTGTTCTCGGCTTTTTGAATGCTGCAGGTGCTGTAGCAGATTTTGCCTTGGGGCTTTATCATTGCTGCCGCGGCGTCAAGGAGCTGAAGTTGAGTCTTTGCCAGTTTTGTTACCGTCGTTGGTCTTATTCTGTAGCGGACCTCGACGCGTTTTGCCAGTACGCCGGTGTTTGAGCAAGGCACATCCAGCAGCACAGCATCAAAAGGGCCAAGCTCGGCGGCGACCTTCTCCATGTTCTCATACTCAACGATGCTAACGCTGCCGATACCAAGCCGAGTGATATTCTCCTTTACCATTTGCAGTCGCCGGCTATTGATATCGGCTGCAATAATCTTTGCCGAGTCGCCTGTCAGCTCAGCCAATTGTGTTGTTTTTGTTCCGGGCGCGGCGCAGAGGTCGAGGATTGTCCATTCAGGCTGCGGCTTCAAGAGCCGAACCGGCTGCGAAGCAGTGATGTCCTGAACGGTAAATAAGCCTTCTGCAAAGCCGGGTAATTCGATTATGGCCCGCGGACTTTTAAGTCTTATCATTGAGTCATCGGCATCGTTACTTTTCCGGATTCCTGCTTTCGCAGGAATGACATTGGACACTTTATCAAAGTCGATATCCGCCTGGCGGAATCTTTCGGCGAGTTCCCGGGTTGTGGTTTTTAGTTTGTTTGGTCTGACGTAAGCGCCTGGTTTGCGATTGCTTGCGAAGCAAATCTGTCGTGTTTTTTCCGGCCCGAATTCGGCAAGCCAATCATCTACGAGCCATTTAGGCAGCGAAAAAGCCGAGCTGAGATAGTCAGCCAATGAAACCTTTGGGTCTGACAAGATGTCGGTGTCGAATTCGCAGCCGGTCAAAAGCGTTTGCGGAAGGGTTTTCTTCGCATCCGATTCGGAGAGCGAAATTTGGCGATTTTTTATGTGCCGGTGAATTTGACGCAGCAGAGCATTAACGAAGCCTGTTTGCTTTTTTCCACCGACGGTCCCGGCATTTTCGACTGCTTCGTTGACAATCGAATATTCAGGAGCTGCCGGTGAATAGATAAGCTCGTACGTTCCAATACGAATGATGCTGAGCAGCTTGGTGGGTATCCTCTCGACGGGACAGTCACCAAATCCGGCTATAAGCATATCAATGGCCGCCCGGTTTCTTATTGTTCCAAAGACAAGGTCGGTCGCCCGTTGCTTCTCGTCGGTATGCGCCAATAGTTTGTTCAAGATTGGGCCGGCATATTGTTCAGCGCGTTTGGAGATTGCGTCAAACTGATTCAGGGTCATCATTGCGATGGTACGGGCGGGTTTTAGCTCTTGGCGGGCCATTTTACTTGTCTATTTTCGTAAGCACGTCGCCCGGACGCGTTGCTCTGCCGTTGACGAAATCCTTGAATTCCATAAGTCGTGAGCCGTCCGGCCTGATTTTTTTAATCTTCAAGGCGTCCCGGCCGCAGATAACATTAAGGTTTTCATCAAGTGTTCCGGACAACAGGCTGTTCGGATTTGACGTTTCGATTAGATCGGCCATTGCTATGGTTACGCGCTCGGACTTCGTTGTCTTTTTTGACAAATAATTTGCGGAAGCGCCGGGCCAGGGCCAAAAGCCGCGTATCTTTCTTTCCAAGGATTCGGCTGGTTCGCTGAAGTCCAGAAAGCCGTCTGATTTTTTTAGTTTTGGGGCCAGGGTGGCTTTGGAATGGTCCTGTGTAGTATAGATGACTGTGCCTTTTTCGATTTTGTCCAGTGTATCGAGCAGAAGAGGCGCTGCCAGTCTGGCCAAACGGTCGTGGAGCTCGCCGGCTGTCTCATCGGGCCCTATGCTGGTTTTTTCTTGCGCCAGGATATCGCCGGCGTCCATTTTTTCAGCAACCGTGATTATGCTGATGCCGGTTTGGCTTTCGCCGTTGACTATGGCCCAATTTATCGGTGCGGCACCGCGGTATTTGGGAAGCAGCGAGGCGTGGACGTTTATAATGCCCTTTGGCGGCAGCTTTATTACGTGTTCCCCGATTTTTTGGCCGAAAGCAACAACCACAATCAAATCCGGTTCCTGGGCGGTGATTTTCTCAATAACGGCAGATGAGTTAACGTCCTCAGTTTCGATGAACGGCACCGAATGCTCGTTTGCCCAGCAGGCAACCGGCGTCGGCGTAGGTTTTCTGCCCCTGCCCGCTAAAGCCGGCGGCTGGGTGACAATAAACTCCGGACTGTGGCTCGACCGGGCCAAAGCGTTCAGACATTCGAGTCCGAATTCACCGCTGCCGAGATATACTATCCTCATACCATTTGGCCTTCGATATTCGATCTTAAATTCTATTTTGCAGCTTGCTATAATGGATGATGGACGACAGACGAGGGACGATAGACGATAGGCTATCGAACATTACAAAAGCTCTCGGCTTTTTGGCCCATTGTAAATAGCTTAGCAAATATATGCTCGTATTTCTCATCCAGCCTTTTGGTATGTCGTCCTTCGTCCCTCATCCTTCATCCCTCGTGAGTACGCAGTATCTTTTCTGCGTTTTTATCTGTCATTGCTGTCTTTTCTTTTTGCATTTCGTAGTGCTTTTAGTTGCCTTCGGTGTACAATTTTAGCTGCCGTGCCCATACGGTCGGTAATGGTCATCCCTTCGATATGGTCGTATTCGTGCTGTAAGGCCCGTGCGTAGAGTCCCTGGGCCTCTTCGGTAAACTCGTTGCCGTCAAGGTCGGTGGCGGTAACTTTGCATTTTTTGAATCGACGTATTTTCGTACGGATACCCGTCACTGAGAGGCATCCTTCCTCTATGGATTCAAGCTCATCGGCTGTGGGGGTAACGGTCGGGTTTATGTAGACCTTGACGTTCTCTCTGCTTGCATCGAGTGCTATGATAAACAGCCGCAACGGCACACCCGCCTGCGGAGCTGCCAGGCCGAGACCCTTGTTTTCCAGCATAATATCAGTCATCTTTTTCACCAGTTGACGGATGTTATCGTCGATATTTTCAACCGGCTGGGCACGCTTGGCCAGAACCTCAGCCGGATAATGTGTTATCCTGCATTTTTCAATATCAATCAT
>CAZOUM010000070.1:0-12517 GCA_964582985.1 uncultured Pirellulales bacterium
AACTTCCAACTCGAAAACCCGAACTGCAAATCTACATACAACATAGTATTGTCATCCCCGCGCAGGCGGGGGCAATAACCAATTATCAGCTAAAGCCGCCCCCGTCAAGAATAAACTCCAAAAAATATTCAGCAGAATCCACCTGACGCCTGCACATAGCTGCTGTTCAAGATGGCTAAAGCCGCCCCTCGAACTAATATAAGTACGGCTCAGTACTGCCTGTCCTTCACCATTGGATATTCCTTGTTCGATACGCCTGTTAGAAGTCCGCCCGTGGCGGATATCCATATTCGACATTCGCTCCTGTACTTGCCACGCAATTTATTTCTCCGGTTTGCTTTAGTCCGGCTTCAAACGGACCTCGCCTTGGTCTGCGGTCACCAATCAACTACTCACCCCTCTGCGAGCATCCAGCATCGAGATACGCTTCACTGCTTGTCCTGAGCATACTTGTCCCGAGCTTGTGCCCAAGGTGCGCCGTCGAGGGAGTCGAAGGGCTTCACGAGATACGCGCCGGGGGTAGCAAAAAACCCCCATACTCCCCAAATTAACAAAATGTTAATTTCAAAAAGTGCTAAATTTCTTCCAATTTCTGCCCAAAAAGCGGCATTTTTGCAAATTTCTTACCACTTTTTACGCATTTTTACCAATTTTTGACCAATTTTTTCTTGCCTATTTTGCCCAAACCCCACAACCTAACTCCCCCGCCCCCATTTTTCGCTCAAAAACCACGATTCCCCCCAAAAACACACCGCAAAACCCCCCAAAAATCTGATTTCCTGCTAATTTCCCTCCGCTCGAACCTAAATTTGGGCCAGCTTTTCCGCGATTTTAGAAGCTGCTTCTTTGTTAGCGATGGCTTCGCAATTCTTTTTCATCTCATCTCGTTTTTTCTCATCTTTCATCAGTTCCTCCAGTTCTTCCCACAGCCATTCAGACCGCTTCTTGGCTATCTGGCAAAGATTATAAGCATTTAACAATGTGACATCTATGGCCGCAAAATGGCCACATGGCCATCAAAGTTGCCGTCTTTCAGGTACGAATAATGAAGGGGCTGTGGCCCAGCATGGATGACAAGGTCACCTCCATCCAAAATGCTGTTCCCGTTCGCGTCACTAAAAAGGGCCCCAATATGCTGGTACTGTTTACGACCACTATATCGGACAGCTACAAAATCACCCGGACGAACGTCCTTTCCCCATCTTAATTTCTTGTTGGGCCTTCCTTCCAGAAGGTCAAATTCTACCACTTTTGGGAATTGGCTAACTAACATTGCTACATTGTAATTCTTCTCAATTGGCTTATGCTTCCATTTGCCGTACGCGGCCATAAGTACGTCGGCGCAATCTACGCCTATGTAATTATTGCTTTGATAAGTGACCGAGCCAAATAACCCCGGCACATTAAAAAACGAAGTCAGATAACCAATATACCCCTCTCCACTGCGTATTGAGACTCGAAATACTTGTGGTGACAATCCCCTGTGGTCGGAATCTTCTATCCCAACAGACCGGTAAATTATGCCCTCGTTTTCAATCTCCACCAAAAACCAAAAACTGCCGATGTCCTTGTGATAGAATCTCGAATCCATCCCCATATTTTCTACAGGGCCAAACGAGGATGATTCTCTATCTCGAAACGCGCTGCCTTCTTCATTGTCGAATGGCTCTATCTCCCAATGGCCCCGAAACCGGATTAATTCCTTCTTGTGATAGTCTATCTTTGCAAAACCAACCCACTGATACGGGTTCTGCTCCCATGGAAAATTGGCATTCTTATAAATTTTCGAGGTGTCCGGAACAATTTGGAACCATCTTATATTTGCACCCGGGATTTCATCGACTCTCAGCGCTACTTTTTGTCCCTTTATCGGGTAAATCGCTGTTTTCTTCACCCAGCGCCCGCCGTCAATACTTGATTCAATTAGAATGGTAGGCCTGCTGTGTCTTACAGAGCTTGCGAAAGTGTCGTCTTCGGTGCTGTCAGGACTGCTCGGCTGAATTATGACGGGCGTCCCTACCGGAACCGCATTATACAGCTCGCGGATATCTTCGTTCTCCATGGCTATACACCCAAGAGTCCAGTCACTTTTTGTCCCATGTCCATGGATGAATATTTCGCCGCCCAACGCAGTATTCCACGGTGGCGTCCCACCATTTCTTATGGCTTCTGCTATTTCTTGATATTGCCGGCGGGTAATCAGCCCTTTTCGTAAACCGCTCTCGGCATCCCGGACATTCGGGTAGCTCAGGCCCAGCGAAAGATAATACCGGCTCTTTGGATTCTTGACACACACATAGTACTTTCCTTCGGGTGTTCGGCCATCCCCCTCTCTTACCTTATGTCCTGCCGGCTGGAAACCGAGACCAATACGATATGCACGTACTATTGCGGACTTGGAATAAAGATACAGACGGCGCCGGCTCTTACTAACCACAATCTTAGGGTGCACCAGCCTTTTTTCCAACGGCTTATGTAACCGCTCACCTCCGGGGGCGGCAGGCCTGTTCTTCGACGTTAGTGCGAAAAAGGTAATAAGTGTTGAAGATGCAAACACTATGATTAATGAAAAGACTATCCAGGCTGATTTACTTTTATGTATTGCTTTCATTCCGCCCCTGCCTTGCGATTCTGCGTATATCACGCGCTCGGATGTCTAAATGTTAATTACATCGCCATAACACAACTGACAAACGCTGCAAATTTTTGGTCTATACATAATCAACAACCAGCTTTATCAAACCAAGCTCTGGGTTCTGTCTCCCGACTTCTATTCACTAATACTATTCACTAACACCTAATCTCCAGCAGCTTTTCCGCGATTGTTGATGTTGCTTCTTTGTTGGCAACTACAGCGCAATTTTTTTTCATCTCCTCCCGTTTTTTGTCGTCTTTCATCAATTCTTCCAGTTCTTTGGCCAGCCATTCCGCCCGCTCTTTTGCGTCCGGCACATCATCTACGACCACCGCCGCTCCCGCCTCAACCAGTTTGCCGGCATTCAAGTACTGGTGCTTGTCTCTATGATAAGGGTAAGGCATGCAAATACTCGGCACAGAAGCGGCAGCGTATTCGGCCACGCTGACCGCTCCGCTTCTGCCAATCACCAAATCCGCAGCAGCCAGCAAGTTCGGCATATCGTCATAATAATCTAAAATCCTGTGGGCGATTTTCGCATCACCGTACTTCTGCTTGACTTCTTCGTAATTCGCATGCCCCGTTAAATGTACTATCTGCCAATCGTCGGCAAAAGTACTCAATTTACCCAGCAGCGAACATACCGCTTCGTTAATATTGGCTGAGCCGCTCGACGCACCGGTTATAAGCAAAACCTTTTTACTCTTATCAAGACGTAATTCGCTTATAGCTTTGCCCGGCTGTGGATTTTCAAAGCCGCTTCGCAGGGGACATCCGACAACGTTTACTTTCGCGCCCCTTTGGCCAAAGTACTGCCTGGTATCTTCAAACTGAACAAAAATTTCATCCGCCCAGCCAGCTATTATCTTATTTGCCCGTCCCGGCACACTATCGACATTCAAAAGCACAATTGGTATGCTTAGCTTGTGGGCTGCCCAGCAGACCGGCGCTGCAACAAACCCGCCGACACCAATTACCACGGCATTTTTGGTCTCAGCGAGCATCTTTTTTGCAATCCCAGAGCTTTTTAAGAACGAACTGCAAAAACTAATTAACTTGTCCGGCCGGGCAGAAAAACCCTTTGCGGGAAGCTGGGTGTATTTGAAATCGGTCTTGGAAAGTATTTGTGAATCGATGCTGCGAGCGCTGCAAAAAAAATGAATTTTAGTTTCGGGTTCGAGCTCGATTATTCTTTCTGCAATTGCAATGGCAGGATATATGTGTCCCCCTGTTCCACCGCCGGCAAAGAAAAAGCTCCTGCCGTCCATTACTCGTTCTCCCCTGCCGGCACTTTAGCCGATTGTTTGGCAATGTTTAACAGAACACCAACTGCAGCGGCAGAGAGCAGCATACTCGTTCCGCCGGCACTTACAAAAGGCAGAGGTATGCCTTTTGTCGGCAGCACAACTGTGACAACACCCATATTGATTGCCGCCTGAATACCGATTGTCAAAACTATCCCGCCGGCCAATAACTGTCCGAACCGGTCCTCACAACGGACGACAACCAAAATTCCCAGCCAGACAAGAGCAATAAACAATACAATCACCGCCGCGGTTCCTACGAAGCCGAGTTCCTCACCGATAATGGCGAAGATAAAATCTGTCGTATCTTCCGGCAAGTGGCCGTATTTGCAGATTCCTCTACCGAGCCCCTTGCCCCACAGTCCGCCGGAGCCGAGCGCTATCAGTGATTGATTCGCCTGATAAGCAGCCGAGTCCGCCCATTTTTCAGGATTCAAAAACGCAGCTATACGCTGGAGCCGATTTGGGAAGCGAACCAATGCCACACAAAAACCCGCAACGGCAAACGGCAGGGGAGTCAAAACGTGCCACCATTTTGCGCCGGCAATTATCAGCATCAGAAATCCCAGGAGCGTTATGAATACTGCGGTACCAAAGTCTTCAATGATTACCAGGCCGGCTACGACGGCGATGATAAAGCAGGCCGGGACGAACCTTTTCCAGTACAGCTTAAGGCTGTAACAAAACTTATCGCAAAATGCGGCGAGGAAGAAAACGAGCGACCATTTAGCCAGCTCGGATGGCTGAAAGCTTATCGAGATTGGGCCGGCGGGGATTCTCAGCCAGCGGCGGGCACGGTTTACCTCAGCACCGAACTGCGGGAGCAAAACGAGTACAAGTAGCGCTACACTAAGGACTAACAAATAGCAGGTCGGGGATTTTAGCCAGCTGTTGTATAGACTGAACCTGCGATAATTGAAACAAGAGGCGGTGTACATAACGGCAGCCGCGATGGGGAAAAACAGAATTTGTCGGAGCGGCTGGTAATCGTAGAATCTTCGTAAGTTGCGCTCCTGGCCGATGTTAGCGCTTGCGGAAAAGACAAAGACTGTGCCGATGGCCATCAGGAAAATGACGACCACCGCGATATCATTGGCAAGCGAATTCTCTCTTGCTTTCGTAATCATCGAATTTCAGTGCATTATATAAGAGCCCGGTCTTAATTTGAGAACGTAAACCCCGTTAGAAGCAATTTGGGTAAATTGCCAGGGCCATGTTCGCCCCAACTTTCTAACGGGGTAAACTGCTCTGTTAACTGTATTTTCGGCTCATAAGAGCCGATAGCAGCAGAAATTGTTGGCGGGTGAAAGTGCTGTAGTGGGTGCAAATGGGCAGTTGGTGAGTGGATACTGGATGCGCGATACTGGATGCTCGATACTGGATGCGCGATACTCGATGCTGGATGCTGGATTCTCGATACTGGATGCTCGATACTCGATATTTGATGCTGGAAGTTGTGGCTGTGGGAAAAATCAAAAGTTAAAATTGTTAGATTCGCTTCCAGCAGGCGAATTCAAAAGCAGCCACAGAGAAAAAGAGAGAATTTAAGAGCTTTTGGCCACAGGTCCATTCTCCGCAGTAGAATTGCCCCTCATGGGCAAGCTACGAAGGATGAATTTCACAGATTTTTGAAAAGAAACTTGAAGGGAACTGAGGGCTTGGGTATTGAAAAACAGGTGACTGTGGGTAGTCACATCATCGCTTGTCAGTCTCAATTGCTCACAGCCAGCCGGTGCTCTATACAAAGAGCGGAACGGGCTCACAAAGATTCTTATCGCTATTGGCTACACAGCCACAATGTTGACATTTGAACTCCGGGTCGCTTACCAAAGCCTTATACTTTTCGTCATCGGTCAAATGAAAACCCTGGGAAATAAAGTAGCATAGGTGTTGGCTATGCAATTCACTTTTGCATTCTGTGTTGTGCTGGACGTTTTCTTCTGCCATCTCGCGCTCCTTTTAAGCTTAGAGTGTTCGCTTAGTTTCTGACCTCTTCATAGCCTATTAGTCTATCTTATAACGTAGCAAAGGGCAAGAATTGGCTCTTTTTTTCTCTTGCGTATCGTACATCGAATGGTATAATCGGATTGCCTTTGGCGGGTATGCCGAGGGCCGGAGCGTGGGTGAGGATGCAGTTCGTATGCACCCGCTCCGGCGAGCTAAATTATGAGCATATCGGTAGGCCCTGAGCAGTAACAAGTTTTTGAGAGCAGAATGAAAATAGAAAGCAGAACAAATCTAAACACTCGGTTGGTAATGTCAGTATTTTTGTTAGGGTTCTGCTGTACAATTGCTGCCGGAGAGGTCATCTACGTCGATGGGACTGCTTCTACGGGCGGTACCGGCCAGACGTGGGGGACGGCGTATAAGTATCTGCAGGATGCGCTGTATAAGCCGCCGACAGGCGGGGACGAGATCTGGGTGGCTGCGGGGACGTACAAGCCGGATAAGGATGAAGGGGGTAACGTTACCCCTAACGAGAGAAGCGAGACGTTTGAGTTGATAGATGGCGTGGCGATTTACGGCGGGTTTGTAGGCAATGAAGACCCCTGTACATTCGACCTGGCTGACCGTGACCTTGTAGCAAACGAGACTATCCTGAGCGGTGATATTGGCGTTGCCGATGTCAACACCGATAACAGCTATCACGTTGTTACGGGCAGCTCTACCAATGCCACGGCCATCCTCGACGGCTTTACCATCACCGCTGGTAATGCCGATTCAGGCTCATCCCCGAACAACAATGGCGGGGGGATGTACAATAACGCCGGCAGTCCGACGGTGAGCAACTGTACGTTCAGCGTGAACTCGGCCTACTACATGGGCGGCGGGATTTACAACGGGAGCAGCAGCCCTACGGTGAGCAACTGCACCTTCAACGGCAACTCGGCTGAGTACGGCAGCGGTATATGCAGTTTTAACTACAGTAGTCCGACGGTGACCAACTGCACGTTCAGCGGTAACACGGCAGACATCAGCGGCGGCGGGATTGGCGACCACCAGTACTGTAGCCCGACGGTGGCCAACTGCACGTTCAGCGGTAACACGGCAGACACCAGCGGCGGCGGGATGTGGAACTCGATGAGCAACGCTGTGATTGTCAACTGCACTTTCAGCAACAACACAACAGGCAGTTATGGTGGTGCGACGTACATCAGCGGCGGCAGCCCAACGCTGACCAACTGTATCCTGTGGGGCAATACCGCCCCAAGTGGACCACAAATATATAACTTTCAGGGTTCGCCCACTGTTAGCTACTCTGATGTGCAGGGTGGATATGGCGGGACGGGCAACATCGATGCTGACCCGTGCTTTGTGGATGCTAACGGGGAGGACAACATCGTAGGAACAGAAGACGATAATTTGAGGCTGTTAGCGGATTCGAACTGCATAGATGCAGGGGACAACACGGCCGTTCCGGCCGATACGGCTGACCTTGACGACGATGGAGACACGAGCGAGCGGACACCGCTGGACCTTGCGGGCAATGCCCGCTTTACAGATGACCCGGCGATTGTTGATACCGGCAATCCCGTTGCGGGCTACCCGGAGATTGTGGAAATGGGCGCGTATGAAAGGTACGAGTTCTGTGGAAGTGGCATCTATCCATATCCGCCGGGGGATGTGAGCGGGCCTACCGGGGTTCGGGACTGCCATGTTGACTTTTACGACTTTGCGGTTATGGCGGCGCACTGGCTGGAATATTCCGGGCCGGATTGATAGGCATTTGGAGTTTGAGAATACAGGGCCGTGAGGGGATTGAGTAAAGAAAATATCGAATATCGAACACCGAAGCCGAACATCGAATGATGAAGTGTGGATTCCTGCTTTCGGAATGACCCCGCACCAAATGACGGCAAAGGCCTATTTGGTACAGGGCAAGCAGTCCGCAGCAAATTTTAAAAAGTTATTTTGAAGTCGGTGTGTTGGGGGTTGGGAGGGACTTCTTCAATTCTTGTTTCTCTGATATACCCTGCGAAGGCGTTATTGATGTCACGCACGCAGGCGTCAATGTCGTCCGGCGGGCCCTGGGCCACCATTTCCACGGTGCCGTCCAGAAGGTTGCGGACCAGGCCGGTCAGGTGGTAACGATTGGCGATATTGTATGCGGTGAAGCGAAAGCCAACGCCCTGAACTCGGCCAACGAAGACTATATGTTTTGCGCTCTGGTCCATTTTTCGTATTGCGTATCCGCCCCCCCCCAATCAGGTAGGGGCAAGCTTCGGCGGACAAGTTGCGTATTAATAGTGACAGCCGTAAAAACTTTATCTTAACGCGAGATGGCTTTTGCTGCAAGCGGACAGCGGTGAGATAAATTGGGGGTTCACCAGAGGCTTAAAGTAGCGTATAATCTGCCGGATTTGAGGCATTTGGTTGGTTATGGCAAAAAGGACAAAGAGACAAATAGAGAGAGACGAGCAGATTTATCAGCTTACGACGCTGGTTGCGGGGAAATTCTCGCTTCAGGAGGCGCTGGACAAGCTTACCGAAGCGGCGGTGAAGATTGCGAGAGTTAAGGCGTGCTCGATTCGGCTGTTAGATGAAGAGAGCGGCGATTTGAAGATGCAAAGTACGTATGGGCTTAGCGAAGAGTACCGCAACAGAGGAGTGGTTTCGAAAGAAGATGCCGTGATTAAAGCGGCGTCTGCGGGTGAAGCGGTGGTGCTGGACGATATGCGGGTTGACGACAGGGTCAAACATAAGGAAGCAGCGATAGAGGAGGGGCTGGTCAGTCAGCTTACGGTTGGAATGCAGTTTAGGAACAGACCTATCGGGGTGCTTCGGCTTTATAGTCCGAGGCCGAAGCGATTTGACAAGGATGATATTGCACTTGCACGGGCGGTTGCATCTCAGTGTGCGGTGGCGATAACAAACGCCAAGCTGTACGCGAGGGCGATTGAGGGCGCACGTGTCACTGAGCAGATGCGGCTGGCAGGAGCTATTCAGCGAAGAATGATTCCGGAAATGGCGCCGTCGGTACGCGGTCTGGATATTGCAGCCACGTATATACCATGCTTCGACGTAGGCGGTGACTTCTATGATTTCCTCAGAATAAATGACAATAGAATTGTCGTGGCGATTTCTGATGTGATAGGCAAGGGGATTCCTGCTGCGCTTAGGATGAGCTGCTTTAGAGGTTCCGTGCGGGCTTACGCGGATACGGAATGCGGCGGTGAGGCGATAAACGAGATGATAAGCAGGCTTAACAGGATGGTGTGCAGGGAGTGTGAAGAGGGTGAGTTTATTACGCTGTTTTATGCGATAGTTGACGCACGGGATATGGCAATAACCTATTGCGATTGCGGGCATGAGCCGGCGGTCCTGATAAGAAAGGGAGAGATTACGGAATTGGATAAAGGGGGACTTGTGCTGGGAATTGAGAGCGAAGCGAAATATGAGATTGAAACTGTTGCGTTAAGAGAAGGTGATTGTTTGCTGTTTTATACGGACGGACTGTTTGATGCCGCCGACTTTGACGGTGAATTGTGGGGCAGAGAAAGGATGCTGGAGACTGCGAAAAAATTCAGCGGTGACTCGGCGGAGCAGATGATTAAGAATATTCTGATGTACAGGAGGCGGTTTGTGGGACTTGCCCATCAGATTGATGACACGAGCATCATCGTCGTCAAAGTGGATGAGACGGCGGGGTCCGAACTTAAGAAGTGAATTTAGTTTCGGAGATGGCAAATTTGATTATTACAATCGATGGTCCTGCGGCAAGTGGCAAAAGCACCGCAGCTCGTCTGCTTGCCGAGAGGCTTGGGGCAAGCTTTCTCGATACCGGAGCGATGTACCGGGCAGTTACGCTGGCAGCGATGCGGGCAGGCGTTGATATGAACAATGAGCAGGGGCTGCTGCGTGTTTTGGAAACAAGCGAATTTCAATTTACAGTCGAAGAAGGCAAAATGACGGTTTCTATTGATGGTGTTGATGTCACTGAGCAGATTCGCGGGCCGGAGGTCACGGCGAATGCTCGCCACATTGCTTCATCAGGGAAGCTGCGGGAGAAGCTGGTGACGATGCAGAGGCGGTTTGCAGCCGGCGAGGATAAAATTGTTACGGAAGGAAGGGACCAGGGGACAGTCGCCTTTCCGGACGCTGATATAAAATTCTATCTGACAGCCAAGCCGGCCGAGAGGGCAAGGAGAAGACAGTCTGAGCTTCGAGCCAAAGGGCAGGAGAGGTCTCTTGACGAAATACAGAGTGCAATCGAAGCAAGAGACAAAAGCGATGAGAGCAGAGCTGTCGGGCCTTTGAAGCCGGCCGATGACGCTATCGTGGTTGATTCCACAGATTTGAGTATAGAAGAGGTTGTGGAAGAACTTTTGCGATTGGTGAAAGAAAGATGTTTGAAAAGATAGTGAGATACGTCTGGTACCAGCTTTGCGGCTGGGCGTGCCGACTATTTTGTATTTTCTTTTTCCATTTCAGGGTCTACGGCAAGGAAAATGTTCCTCGCAGAGGGGCTTTTCTGCTAGTAAGCAACCACCAAAGCTATCTTGACCCGGTACTTTGCGGAATTCCTTTTACGAGGAGTATATATTTTCTTGCTCGTGATTCACTTTTTGCAGATTGGTTTTTTGGCTCGCTGATTTCTTCGCTGAACACCATACCGGTCAAGAGAGATGAGGCAGATTATTCGGCGATGAGGAAGGTCATCAGCAAACTGAGAGAGGGTTATGGAGTATGTCTTTTTCCGGAAGGAACACGTACGCACGATGGTAAGATTGCCGTGTTTAAGCCAGGCTTTGGTCTTTTGTGCAGACGCGGTAATGCTGCGATAGTGCCGGTAATGATTGACGGAGCATTTGAGTGTTGGCCGAGATTCAAGAAGATATTCTCGCGCGGTTCGGTCGTTGTGTGGTACGGTAAGGCCATAACGGTCGAAGAAGCAAAGAATATGAGTGACAGGGAATTGGCAGAGACTGTGACCAACAGGTTGCGGCGGATGCAAACGGAATGCAGAGTAAAACACGGCAAGAAACCGTATGATTACTGATTGTTGACAATCGGCTTTTTGTCCGAGGTTTACGATTGTTTTGAGTTGAAAATCGAAAACGCGCGGGAACAAGTAAGCCCATGAAGCTGTTTGGCATTGAGCTTTTGGATTTTATTGTTGTAGTAGTTTACCTGTTTGGCATCTGCGCGCTTGGAGTGTGGATGGCAAGACGGGTGAAGAACACCGCGGATTTCTTTATCGGTAACTGGCGATTCGGCAAGGCGCTGCTGATGATGCACTCCTTCGGGACGGGCACGAGCAGTGAGATGCCCGTGGCGGTGGTATCGAATTCTTTCAAAGGCGGCTTCTCAGGGATATGGACGCAATGGCTGTATCTTTTCATCACGCCTTTTTACTGGCTGTTTGCGCCGTGGTACAGGCGGCTTCGGTGTGTGACCATCGGTGATATGTACGAGATGCGATTCAGCAGGTCAATCAGCGTATTCTATACACTTTTTGCTCTTGTGTTCTTTATGGTCTATGTGAGTCTTGGGCTAAAAGCCACCTCGCAGACGGTGGCGGCCATTTCGGGCGGGCAGGTCAGCGCAGATACCATCGTGATTTTTATGGCTATCCTGGTGGCTATCTATGGGTCGGCTGGGGGACTCGGAGCTGTTGTCATCACCGACTTTATCCAGGGGCTGCTGATTATTGTGCTCTCTTTTATGCTGATTCCGTTCGGTCTGCAGGCGGTCGGCGGCTTTGAGGCGCTGCACGATAAAATCGATGGTCGATTCTTTAGCTTAACGTCACCGACCGGTTTTACTCCTTTTTATGTGGTGATGGTGACATTCGCGGCGTTGTCTGGTATCGTGGCTCAGCCGCACCACATGGAAGTCATAGGCTCGGGCAAGACCGAATATGAAGGTAGGTTCGGGTATTGCTACGGCTGTTTTATCAAGCGGTTTTGTACGGTGGGCTGGACATTCGTCGGGGTGCTGTGCATTGCCCTTTATGCCGATGCGGTTAAGAATCCGGATGAAGTGTTTGGTTATGCTATTAAGAACCTTCTGCCCGTGGGGTGTGTGGGTTTGATGATTGTGGCAATGATGGCAACTGTGATGTCCTCGTGCGATTCGTTTATGGTCGATGCATCGGCGGTTTTTACGCGTAATCTGTACCGGCACGTTAAACCGGGGCGGGATGAGAGGCACTATCTTCGGGTTGGCCGAGTTGTCGGTGTGTTTGTGGTTGCCGGTGGTGTTGTGGCTGCGTTTTTGTTTCCGAATATTTTTGCGAATCTCAAATTGGTATGGGATTTGCCCGCCTTCTGGGGAGCATCTTTCTGGCTGGGGATGCTCTGGCGGCGGGCCAACAGCAGGGGCGTCTGGATAAGTGTCATCGGAACAATGACCGCCTATATTCTCTTTAAGATTATACTGCCGAACCCGTGGTTGTTGTCGAAGCTGCGGATTCTTATACCAACGTTCCCGCAAATCGAGGTTTCTCATGCCCGTTTGATAGCCATCTATCTGCCCATCAGTTATATTCTGATGATTGTTGGAAGTCTGCTGGGCCCAAAGATGCCGGAAGAGAAGCTGGATGCGTTTTACTCCCGTGTTCATACGCCGGTGAATA
>CAZOUM010000071.1:0-12421 GCA_964582985.1 uncultured Pirellulales bacterium
CCCAATAGCGGCATTGCCTCCAGGCCCAATACGTGGAAAACGCCGGTCAAAATCAGCGCCAGAGATATGTTGGCAGCGGGACCGGCAGCGGCCACCTTAAAGATTTGTCCTTTGGTGAGAATCGAAAAGTTAACCGGCACCGGTTTGGCCCAGCCGAAATGTGCGATAAGCGGTAAGATAATAGTGCCGAACAGACTGATATGCGCTAAAGGATTCAGAGTCAGCCGGCCCATTCGTTTGGCTGTATCATCACCATATCGGTAGGCCATCCAGCCGTGCGCATATTCGTGAACCGTTAGAGACACCAGAAAGATGGGTAGAACAAAGATAAAAGTTGAAGCGCCACTGCCTAACATTACGTTCGCCAAACCTTTTTGAATTTTGCACTGTGGCCTTTGCGGCCAATTAAAGCTCATAGTCCTTTTGATTAGTCAAAAAGACTACATCCTTCTCGACTAAAATATCTATTACGACCGCGTCTCCCAGTCAGCTTCACTAATAGGGCATTCTCAATGCTCTGGTGGACGAGGGCAAGATTTTGCGGCAAAGCTCGCTTTGCAAGCAAATTTGGCCGACAACACAAAGCTGACCGAAAGCTCTTCGTGCCTTCGTGTCTTCGTGGCTATATTCATCAGCGTTAATCTGCGATAATCTGCGTCTAATTTCTCTTCGTGCCTTCGTGGTAAGAAATAAAATCTGTGAAATCTGTGGTTAAAAACCTCATCGACTCAGCCTGAACTATTTTTCGTTACCCTACCGATTGATAATTGATTATTTTTATTTCCGCGTAATCTGCGTAATCCGTGGTTCAAAACGACATACAATTTGCGAAAACATCACTGAACTCTTTCTCGTGGGCGATTTCGATGTATTCAATCTTGCGGGCGAGGTCGCGAGCCGATTCGCGCAAGCGAGAGCTGGTCAGTATCATTTGCGCACCCGAAGCGGCGGCGTTGCCGACGAAGTGAATTCGCTCGGGCGGGACATCAGGTAAAAGCCATAGCCGCAAAGCACTTTCTTTTCGAATATAATTGCCAAAGGCGCCCGCTAAAAAAATCTGCTTTATATCAGAATCTTCAAGGCCGACTTTTTTCTGCAATAGCTTTGTACCGGCCCGTATGGCAGCCTTTGCAAGCTGGACCTGACGGATATCCCGCTGCGTCAAAACAACTTCTTGCCCTCCTGCTTGCTCGCCGGGTGCGAGTACAAAAGCCGGCTGACCCCCCTGCTCAATAATCCTTGAAACAATCGCCGGCGACAACTTGCCTTTTAGCGTGGTTGGGTTAGCGAACCGTCCTGATGACTCGATAATATCGAGAGCCAATAATACCGCCACGGCGTCAATCAGGCCGCTGCCGCATATCGAGCGGGCCGGACCACCACCTATCACATCCAGGTTTATGTCAGCGTCATTTGCAACGACAGCTTCAATTGCGCCCTGCACCGCCCTGCTGCCGCAGGCAATTCGCGCGCCTTCGAATGCCGGCCCGGCTGCACAACTCGCCGCGTAGAGCTTGTCGCCGGCAGCAAGTACAAGCTCACCGTTTGTCCCAATGTCAACGGCCAGCGTCACTTCCTCCGCCGAATCTATTCCGGTTGCCAGCGCGACAGCCGTAGTATCTGCGCCGACAAAGCCTGCTATGTTCTCAACGGTATGAATATTCGCGGCGGGGTTGATGTTCAGTTGCATCTGCTCGGCGGAGCTATCGTGCGCATCGAGGGAAAAAGCCTCATACGGTGCTTGGCCGAGCTGCTTGATGGGGAGCTTGAGAAATATGTGGTTCATCGTCGTATTGCCGACAACGCACATTTCGTATATGTCGTCCGGCAAGACCGAGGCCTGTTCGCAAAGCCTGTCAATCAGCTTATTTAGGCAATCTATTATCATCCTGTGCAATTCAGCCAACCTTTCCTCAGTGTGCCCGTAGGCGATTCTGCTTACGACATCATCGCCGAATCGGATTTGCGGATTTAAGGCAGCTTCGGTAGCTAGGCATTGGCCATCGGCCATATTAATGAGTTTGGCCACAACGGTGGTGGTGCCGATATCGAGTGCAGTGCCGAAGATTTTTCCGGCGGCAGCTATATCGAGATATTTCTTATATATGTCCGGCTGAACTTCGGTTTGTGTTTCGATGCCGTGGGTGAGGATTCTCTGCCCGAAGAATCTGGAAGTGGTTGGTATGGTAACTGTGATATCGCTTTGGATATGGTACTGACAGGCTGGGACTTGCTCTCCGCCGGGCTGAAGGCTTACGAGGCATTTTTTACAGATTCCTTTGCCGCCGCAAACGGTGTTCAGAATAATGCCGGCCTTGCCCGCAGCTTCAAGAAGTGTTGCACCTTCGTGAATTGAGATTCGCCTGCCGTCGGGCTCGAAGGTTATGTTGCAATGTTTCACTTTACGGTACTTGATTGATAGTATTTGGTCGCTGGTTATCCGCTCTTTTTGTGGCGGACTTTCCATCGGGCGCGCCGTTTTTTGCTGCCAACTTTGCGTCTACGTCTGGGTTTTGCCATCTATGTCTCCGTAAAACAGCTCAAATCTTTTTAGAAAATACTTTTAACCTTCTAAGATATATCGTAGCATACACAACTGGAAAAGTAAAAAAGTAAAAGACAGAATTTTTTATTTTGGCCTTTTTTGCGAATTCCGATTATAGTGCGAATATGATTCAATGCAAAGACTGTGAACTCTGTGAGATTGGGCCCGACGGTCAAAAGACTTTCAAGTGCGACCCCTTTTCGAATATCAAGGAGCCGGAGTGCATAGCGAAATGGCAGTTAATCCGCCTTGATATGCTGGTAGCGAGCTATCAGGGGATGCTGAAGTGGTACGGGAGGTTCGCTCCAATTCAAGATAAGCTTTTGAAATACATGACTCGAGAGATCGATGATATAGAAGAAAGTGAGAGCTGGAAACTCGAAGACGAAGAGGAAGAGGAAGAAGATAGCTGAAAGCGGAAACGAGAGGGTAAGAGGACAAGGGCTTTTTTAGTGTAAAAGTTAAAGTGGAAAGTGCAAAAATACATTGTAAAATTGAAAAATGGCCAGGGAGGAAATTGGGGGCTTTTTTATATGCTGATTTCGCAGATACGTATTAAGTGATTAAGTAATTAAGCACATACTTAAGTCAAATACCAGGGTCCACATCGGCCAAATATAGTATCCTGCAAAAGGGCTAATAATTAAGTATGTGCGTACATACTTAACTCAACTACTATCAAGTATCAAGTGGGAAATGAGATTATTTTGTGGTTTTGAGCAGTCTTTTGGGGATTGGCTATTATTCGGGGGTATTTGTCTGGGGGTGCAAAGTCAGGCGCTTTCGCTGTTTGGTCCTTCGACTCCGCTCAGGATCGAAGATTTAACTGTTTCTTGATACTAAAAGCCCTGTGAGAAATCGCAGGGCTTTTTAATTGATAATCGATTATCCCTTGGGGATAAAGTGATGATTGATTATCGTTGGTGAAAACGGCTTGGGGGGTTTTGGGGTTATTAACCGCGGAGAGCGCGGAGAAAAATCAAAAACAGCCACGAAGAGCACAAAAAACACAAATAGATCAAGAATTTATTAACCGCGGAGCACGCAGTCCTTGGGACTCCTTACGGAGAGAGCACAGAGGGTTTCAGTCAGCTTGGTGTTCTCGGCAAAATTTACTCCCAAAGCGAGCTTTGTCACAAATTATTGCCTTCGTCCACCAGGGCATTGAGAATGCCCTATTAGTGAAGCTGGCTAAAATAGGGGCGAAAATCGAAGATTAAAGAGCAAAAGGGGAAAAAGGCAGTGAAAGATGGAAAAAGTAGTCAACATTTGGGCTGCCGGAGACGGCATATATTATGGTTAAGGTGTGCACACCGCTCCTCGCGGTAAGAGGAAGCCTTTGAAATGGTGCAATGGAAGGCACCACGCGGAGGGAGAGGAAATTTTAACGAAAGGGGTCAGTTGTCAGGGACCAGTTGCCAGAAGGGAGAGGAAAAGGGGAAAGGAGAAAGGAGGAAGGAGAAAGGGGAAGGGAGTGGAAAGGTAAAAGTGAAAAGTTGAAAGGTAAAATTGGGGGGTAGACCCCGTTAGAAACTGGGCCTGTTTGGGACATTTTTTCCAAAAAAAACTTCTAACGGTCTTGATTTTTGCTGTTTTTGTGGTATTTTGTGGCGTGAAAGAGAGACGACCCCGGGAGATAGTGATGAATCATCTCACGGGGTAAACCGCACCTACGAGCGGAAAACTTCCCCGAAATTGCGTTTTTCTATCAACATTTTACTGGCCGGAAACGGCATTTATTTGGTGAGTGGCGGCCAGTGAATGGTTAATTGGTCAATGGTGAGTGTCAAAAGAATAAGGAGATAAAGATGGCCAAGCTGGGTGATTTTTTTGAGAGTACGGGCAAAGACGTTGATCCGATTATTTCTGAAATTAGCTTAATGAAGCAGTTGATAAAGGAGCGCGTGCATCCGCTGGATCTTATACGAGAACTGCTAAGCAATTCTGGGGCAAAAGAGGTGGGTGCGACAGAGATACGTATAAATTATTACGTAAACCAGGATGGACATGTTTTTGAGATTTGGGACAACGGATGTGGTATGAACTATACGGGTGATCGGAACATGCCTGGGAGGCTAGATCGGTTTTTGGGTCTTGGATTATCCGCAATTATTGGGCAGAAGGTGGATGAGTTTTCTTGGAAGGGTTTAGGGTCGAAACTAGCGTACCAATCTAAGAGGGTAGAGATCGAGACTTACACAGCAAATGCTCCAGAAGTTATTAAAGCGGAAATAAATGACCCGTGGGGCTCAATCTCGAGAAACACGGTTCCTAAGCCAAGAATCTATCGTTTTCCGCCCGAAAGGGAGCAAGGCCATGGAACTATGATCAAAGTTTTCGGGCATCCTCCCCATCGGAAGGAAAGTCCGTTTACGCTTAAAGAAATAGACACTTTTCTGAGGCATCGGACTTTTGCTGGTTTCACAAAAGAGCGGCCAGATGCACCGATGATACATTTGACCGTGAGTGGGCAAGAAAAAGAAATAGAGTTTGGTTTTCCGGAACTGGCGGTAGCTCAAGAATGTGAGGGAACTCAGATAGTAGATGATGTAATTGAGGCTAAGCAAGACGGAACAAACGTTAAGTTTCGTATACGGTTAAAGGGATTTTATACTTGGGATGCCGAAAGGTATGGTCTTGACAAGGGAGCTTTAAATACTGGGCTAATTCTTTCGGTCAACGGAATACCATATTTGACTTTGGATATGGAAGAATATGGGAGCCAGAGCTTGCGAACGGCCAATCCAGGCAAGAAGAAATGCTGCCTTATTGTTGAGTGCGATGCAATTCAAGAGGAGATGAATATCTCGAGAAGTGGGGTTGTAGATTCCGCAATCACTGACATGTTTAAGAAGGCCGTGGCATCTATGTTTAGAGAAATAGAATCATCTCAAGAATACTTCGATTTTCGGAAGGTGTCGAAACGGCGAAAAACCATCGCGAGCGCAAGCGCGTTGGAAGGGAAAAAGCGCACACTAGAATCGCCTGGGCAAAGATGGGTTGTGTATACGGACGAACAGGGCAACTGTAGGCTGTTGGGGCGCGAACCTGAGAACGAACAAGATACTCTGAACTTGCTCTGGAAGCTGGAGACCATCGGAGGGCTCCCGTTCGCAAAATTCCAGACTCTTGCGCACGCAGGAACTGGTCCAGATTTGATAGTTCACTTTCAAGAGGATAGTGAAAGTCAGCCAGACCGTTATACTGTGATAGAAGCGGAGCGGTTTTTCTACAACTACAAGGCTCATGGGCATGCTCCTTCTCAATATCCAAGGGTAATTTGCTGGGAAATAGGGACAAGAGCGGTTAAGGTAGAAGACACTAGGAAGCGCCATAAAAAGGTTGCTACTGCGGATGGTGTCCAAGTCAACATATTTTGCATAAGGCACATGCCGTGTATATCTGTGTTGTCAAGACGAGAGGCAGATGAGCGAGGCCTTCTGTAGTAGGTAGGCTTGGTAAAGGGATCGAAGGAGCGCTGGGAAAGCAGGCTTTTGTTTAGGTGGGGATTGCGGGTTTGGGGTGAATACGTAGAGAATAGATGGCTGTCGCTAGTTTCTAGAAATTAACCGTGTATGCAATAAAGACAATAGTCGGGTTAGAGAGAGCAATATGAGTAATTGGCCAGTAATTTGTGCTGCTATAGCAGCGTTGTTCTCAGCTATTGCAACTTTTTTGGTTTATCGGTTACAGAAGAAAGTAACTCTTCAATCATTTGCACCTTTAATTAGTCTTTATGATTGGCAGGTGGATAGTACGCCGCTACAGAGATTAGGTGTTATCGAAGTCAAGAAGATTAAGAATTATGGACACGGGCCTGCATTAAGAATACATGCGTTTGAAAAAGCGCAAGGAGTCCTACTGTATTTACCTCGTATAGAAAGAAATACTATTCAAGCTGTTCAGCCCCAAGAAGAACGTGATATAGCATGGCAACTTTCTCTTCAAAATGCTTCCTCCAAACCTCTAAGCCCTCCAGAAGCTGCAAAAATAGACCATATGAACTTTCAAATCGTTGTAAGTTATTCAGATATTAATAACAGAAGGTACTATACAATTCTTGACCTATCATACATTAAAGGGGATTGTGTGAGCCCTTTCGAGAAACTTGCTCCAGGACTTATCTTGCGAAAACAGAAAACTATTGTGCGCTACAATTGGTTTGTTCATTTTAGGAATAATCTAAATCTATTATTATGTAAGTTAGGCTCAAAGTCCCTAACTCGTGGGACTCTTTTGCATACAAAAAAAAGAATGCGAAAAAGTCTACGCATAAGAAGCTGAGATGAAGTGTATCCTTCGACTGCGCTCAGGATGACAGTTAGGGAAAGTTTAGGACGGCCCCCACTACCTGTTTGCGCAGGTAAGACGTGGGGACAGGGGGGCAAATCAGAGCGGGAAATTCAGAACAGCGAATTCCTTGTGATACTTCTTAGCGGCTTCGTCATAGGCTTTTGCGGCGTCGATTTCGTCGTGGAAGTAGCCGACGTTTTTGTGTATGCCGTTGTAGCATATCTGGACATTCCATTTCCTTTGGGGTTTGTGCCAGGTAACACCTTTGTATTTTGAGGGGGAATTTGGCCGCTTTATGTATGGCCTGTTGAGGATGTTCTGAGCGTGTGTAACGATGCGGAGGTTTGCTTTTCGATTGTCGAGGCCGTTGCGGTTTATATGGTCGATGATGAGGCCTCTGGGCGGCTTTAGGACTACACGGTGCATCTTAATGTAGATTCGCTTTCCGTCTTTGCCGGTTTTGGTGTGTCGGCCGGCGTAAAAGGTGTTCTTGCACCTGGCGGCATACCATTTGTACTTATTTAATCGCTCGTAATCATCGGGGTCGACTATGGCGTATTTGCCCTGGGTCAGTGGGATGCGGCGAAAGGGATAGCCGTAGCGGAGGCGGCGATATAAAAGGGCCAGCCGGATTAGTGGGCCGCAATGGGGCAAGCCCCATTAGAGAGGAGAGAATAGAGAGGGGAGAGTGGAGAATTGAGAATGGAGAATGCAGAATTGAGAAGTGAGAATTGGGAAGGGAGAATTGAGAAGGGAGAATGGGGGATTGGCCCTTCGACACATCCTGACAAGGCAGGACTGGCTCGGGGATCTTCGCTGCGCTACGAGAATCAGTAGTAATCGCGTATCAGTGGGTAGACCCCATTAGAAATGCGTGCTGGAGCACGGCAGCCTTACCCTGACCGGCCAAGAGGCGGCTTATTTCTAACGGGGCAAGCCCCATTAGAGAGCGGAGAGAAGGCCTCTAACGGGGCAAGGAACGTGCCGAATGAATTGGGGTAAAGAGAACCCACCAATAAATTGGTGGGCTAAATATTTTTGAGGGGTGGCTACGTTATTTTTCATCTTTGATTTTTTTTCGCATTTATGCAATAAAGCAATTCTGAAAGGCGTCTTTATTTACGTGAAAAGCACTTAAAATGACAGAAAGCGACGATTTAGTACGGATTATAAACGGCTGTAAGGCCGGTGAGGCAGAAAGCTTTCAAAAGTTAATAGATATATACGCAGGGCGCTGCTACGGGTATTTCTATCGATTGACGGGCAGCAGGGAAACAAGTGATGATTTGCTGGGCGAGCTATTTGTCAAGCTGGTGGCGAAAATCGGCTCTTTCAGGGGCGGGGCTTTCGAGAGCTGGCTGTTCAAAATAGCATCCAATGTTTTTTACGACTATCTAAGGGACAAACAGCAACGGAGAAGAGTGTTAGAGGCCAGAGAGAAGCAACTTAAGTCAAAAGCGATAGAGGCAAAGAAATCCGAGGTCGAGCAAATTGATAAGTTACAGATGCAGCTTGAGAAGCTGGATGCAGAGACGAGGGAAGTAATAATGCTGCGTTTTTATTCAGAGCTGAGGTTTAAGGAAATAGCGGAGATGCGAAGTGAGCCGATAGGAACGACATTGTCGAAGGTGCATCGGGGGTTAAAGAAGCTGCGAGAGTTGATGGAGCAATAGGTTATGAACGAGCGGAATGAAGAGAATCTGAAAGACTTGTTTGAGAAATTCGTTGATGCCGGACAGGCGGAAAAGGCGGCGGAGGATATTCGCAAAGGCGAGGAGATTCTTAGCGCACACCCTGGGCCGGAGCCGGATGGGGAAGTTATAGCCGGCATAAAAGCTGAAGTTGCAAGGGAATTGTCGAGGCGAAAAACACGTGTTACCAAGCGAGTAGTTTACAAGGCGGCGTCTGTTGCAGCGGCGTTTATTATTCTGGCGAGTGTGAGCGTAAAAATATTTGAAAAAGGCGGCGAGCAGGGGAAAGTTGTCAGGGCATCAATTCTGCCGAGCGCGATTTGGGAGAGCGAGGACCTGGCCGCTGATGATGTGGATTTGGCAATTCTGACGGCTGAAATCAGGGAGATTGAAGAAGATGCGCTGGCTTTACAGTTTGGGGAAAACGGCGGGAACGGGCATATAGGCTTAGAAGAATTGGAAATAGAACTGATGGAAATTAATGGTGATTTTTGGAAAGGGTAAAGAAATGAAAAAGAAAAATGTGACGATGTTCGTTTTGGCAATGGGAATAATCTTGTTGCTGACGGCGGCGCTACCCTGCTGGACTGCTGAGAAAGAGGGTGAGAAAAAGGATGAAAGTGTGTGGCATGAGGACGAAACAAGAGGAGGAGGTTTTAGACGGTTTGAACTGACGGATGAAGCGATTGAGCATATGATGAGTCGCCTGAGAGAAACCAATCCGGCGAAAGCGAAGGAACTGGCGAAGCTGCAGAAGAAAGACCCGGAAAAGTTCAAAGCTGAGCTTAGAGAAATTATGCGGGAGCGGTTCGGCAGAAAATGGGGAGAGCATGAAAGAGGTGGTGGAAAGTATAAAAAGCGTGGGCCTGGACGGGGTATGGAGTTTGGGGAACTTGGTGGACGTGACGAACCCAACGCGGGACGGACAAGAAGAAAGAGAGCTATGTATCGGCGTCGGGGTCCCGGATTTGACGAATGGCTGGCGGAGGATTATCCTGAGGAAGCAAAGAAATTAGCCGAACTTAAGGAAAAGAGACCGGAGCTTCACGGAAAAAGATACGGGCTTATCCGTCGAAGGTACAGGACAATTTATGAGGCGAAAGATAACCCCAAGTTGGTCGAGATTCTCAAAGAAGATTTAGACCTGAAAGACAGGCGGGACAAGCTGCTTGAGCAAATCAGGGCTGTGGTCAGCGAGGACGAAAAGAAAGAGCTGGTCAAAGAGTTGGCGGACGTACTTGGCCGAAGGTTCGATTTGATTGTAAAGCGCAAGCAAATAGAATATGAACGGCTGCTGGAGAGGCTGAAGGAACTGCAAGAGAGGGTGAAGGCAAGTGAGGCCCAGGTTGCGAAGTGGAAAAAGGCTGAGTTCAAGAAGATGAGCGTACAGGGACGAGTTGAAGAATTGGTGGGCAAGACTGAGAAATTCAGGTGGGAGTGAGTAAATGATTAAGGATTAATGATTAAGGATTAATGATTATTGCTACAGAAGAAATTAGCCACAGATTTCGCAGATACCCCGCTTGCGCAGGCACAAGTTAACGTGGAAGAATAGGGCCACAGAACAGAGGGGTATAGAGGCACAAGCGCATAAGAGCTTAAGGGCACAGGCAAATTATGGCCTGTGCTCTTTTTTTATAATTTGTTTGTGATTTGCTCTGCTTCGTCGGGGATTTTTCATATGAAGTGGCGATAGAGCGGTCAACCTCAGGGACTTTGCCAAACTTTCGGAGAACTGGCTTGTGAAGAAGCTATGGCCTGAGTAATCAGCGAGATTGAGTTTGCACAAATCGGGGCCTATGCTGCTATTCGGCATAGGCCTTTTTTATACAGCCTGCGCCGTGTAAGAGGAAAAGTGAATAGAAAGCTGCGGACGCGGAGCCACAAAGAAATCTGAGTTTCCAAGATAGCAAATCCAAAGTGAGCTTGTCTTGCTGCGAAGTGATGCCAGCCCAAGCCGCGGTCCGTCCGAAGCCGGACCAAAGCAATTAATCGCGGGGCCCGCTTTTGCATAAGCTATTGCAGGCAAAACAAATAGACCGGAACTTATCATTGCCCCAGAGGTTACAGCAAATACATCAAGCAAACCGAGTTGTTTCTTCAGTACGGCCACGTTAAAATCTCACAATGATTCGATACTAAAAAAGCAAAAGTTACAAGTAATCGTTGGTTATTTTTACCAAAATCCTATCAGTGAAACACGCTTTTCAATGTTAGGCATTCCCAAGCTTCTCATAATAAATTTGCCTCTTTATCTCAAAATGGCCAAGGGATTTAGGCTTTTCCCGTTGGGCGTACAGGTGTTTCATACTGTTGCCAGCCGTGACCTTTTCCTTTTCCGCGTTCCTGAACCTCAGGCTTCACAAAATAAGGAAAAATAAAGAGAAGAATCGTCATACAAATAAGAACCAATGCAGTAATCCATCGGGCGAAACGATTCGGTATCAGTCTGCAGTAAATTCCGACAATCATCGGCCAGTGCAAGACAACGTGGAGTACAAGAAAAGCAAGGAAAACCAGTCCGATCACAAGGTGAATTGTTCCCCACTGATGACGGTCCATACTCCAGAAGAACAGGTCCACATTCCGGCCGTAAATCTCCCACCGTTGATACCCCGGAACCAGTACATATTTGATTAACAGACCGATTCCTGCAATAGCGGCAACACACAGCAATAATAATGCGTCAATAACCAGGTTAAGTTTCGACTTTTTCATGATCATTTCCTTTCAAGCTTCCTGAGCCAAAAGAAATATGACTATTCAGGCAAAAATTGCGGATTCAACTTAATTCGAGAGTTCATTCAAAATCATCCTGCTCAAATCATTTTATCATTCTCTATTCCACCCTCTACCGCAGTTAGCAGAAAGCCCAACTAAAATTTTCTGTTGTTCGGGTGATAGGTTAGGCCGAATTAATAAGACATGCTGCGAGGTCAGACGTTCAAGTTGGGCGCGAGCTTCCAATAACTTTTCCAATTGTTGTAATATAACATTATCATTCTCAGACGGAGTTTCGAGTAGCAAGGCAAGCTGCTCATGCTCTTTGGAAGCAATTTTGGCAAATTCGACTGATTTTGCCTCGAATCCAGGGTCCAATCGTTGAATTGCTTGAATTTGCTCTGGAGTAAACTCGATGTTACGTGACAAGCCCCCACGATATCTTCTTCCACGACCTTGTCCCCTTCCCCGCCCTTGGCCAAATCGGCCTAGCCCACGACCGTTTCCTTTTCCCCGGCCAAAATGTTGTTTTCCAGAACCACCATTAGTCCCCCCAAGTAAACGTCTTTTGCCCGCCCGTCCCTGTATTATATTACTGCACAAGTGCATAAGCGGTTGCTGCTGTTGAGGTGAAAGATGTTTTCTGATAGCAAGGATATATGTGACCACACGTTTAATCAATGCATGATTTGCTGTAATTACCCTTTCTACCTGTGCCGTTATTTGCTCATTAGTGCTGCCGGGAGCGTCAAGCAGGCGAGCCAATTGCTGTCGTTCTGATATAAAAGCCAGGGACAACTCCGCCGCTTCTGTATCAAAATCGGGGTCGGATTGCTGGATAGCCTTGTCCTGCTCATCGGTAAAAGCCAGCCAGTTTCGCATACATACCCGAGCTGAGTAAACATTATCTGCTTCCAGGCTGCGTGTGATATAGAAAGAGCCCACACCTACAACGCCGGCAAGAAACAAAATTACAACCGTTCTGAGTTTGATTTTCATCATTATAGTTTTAATCACTTTCAAGGGTATCCCCCTGTAATTCAAGTTCTCCCCAACCGGTAGATGAACCGGGAGATAAAACTTGCAAAATTGATGCTTGAGCCGTTGCCAGACCCCACTCTTCCGTAGATTTTTGAGTGCTGAACTTGCCGGCAACATGGCCGATAACTGC
>CAZOUM010000072.1:0-12284 GCA_964582985.1 uncultured Pirellulales bacterium
CGGCAAAGGGCGGCAATGATTACAAATTAGCTTCGGGAAAGCTTGTCTTTGCGCCTGGCAGTACAACTGAATATATCAGCCTGGACATCAAGGATGACGACATCCACGAAGACAACGAAACGGTAGTGATAGAGCTGTCCAACGCGACAGGACCGAAGGTGTTGCTCGGAACGCCGACGAAGCACACTTATACGATTATCGACCCGCGACCGAAGGTACTGTTTGCACGTGCCGGCGGCAGCGGTATGGAAAAAGATACGCCGGCTTATGTTCCAGTGAGGCTCTCGGCGCCTACGCGAAAGAAGGTTACTGTAGATTATGCGGTAGTCGGCGGCACGGCCACTGGAGGAGGTATCGATTATACTCTCAACTCGGGCACGGTAGTCTTTGCCCCCGGTGAGACCAATCAAACCATTCCTATCACGATTATCTCCGATAGCAATGACAAGGAACCTGTCGAGACTATCATGATAAAATTGTCAAATCCGACAAATGCACTGCCCGGCAAACATACAGTTTACACCCACACAATCGTATCACAGCCTATAGATTTGAAGATAGACCTGGCCGTACCAACCTGCGACGGCAAGGGGATATACCCAGGCCTCGCCAAGCCCGGCTGGACTATCTGGGCCGACAAAGCATGGAAGGATATGTATATGCATGACGGCGTATGGTTGCCGTCCAGGAAAGACCCGGAAGCCTTCGCGGCGGGCATCGAGGGCACGGGGGTCAAAGCGTTTTTGAGCACAGGCAGCGAGGGACAGCTCGGCATCGGCGCCAAAGGTGTTTGCCGTGCCAATCTGGGCGGCGGCGGTTGCCCCAAAGGCAAGGCATCTGGCGACCCAATAGCCAATAGCTGGGCCTATGCCGTCGATTGGGCAGGACCTTACGCCGGTGACATAATTCTGCTGCTCAAGGATTTGCCGGCAGGAACATACCAACTGTACAGTTATCACAACCACTGGGAGCCATGCAAGCAGAAGAATCGCAATTGTCTGGATTGCATCTGCGGCATGCCGCCTATGCCGTCAATCACCGCTAATCCGCTGCCCGCCAAACCGGATAAGACCCCACAGGATCTCGCCGACAACATACTAAAACGTTACAGATGGAATCTGCCGACAGGAACCGGCAAGGGCGTCACGGCTATCGAAAACGCTTACAACGTGGCCCCTCAGCATGTATTATCAGACGAGGAACTCATCCCTTCCAAAATCAAATTCTCAACCGATGGTTCTGAAGTATTGATAATTTACCAGGCTGACCGGAGCTTGCCTTTGTATCCTGACTGTGCCCGTAAGGGAAGAGAAGGTGCGCGAGGAATTCTCAATGCGTTTGAGCTGATACACGTTGGCGCGTGCAAGTAGGTCAAAGAAGACTTCACACGGTTGTGATTAGCAGAAGATTTTGGTATAATCGCTCAACTAAGGGCAGGAAACGTGTTCCTAAGATTGATAAACGAAAAATCGTAGTAGAGCACGGTCTTGGCCACCCATTTGCCGAGTGGATTATGCCGTGTGGCTTTGGACTACGAGCGTGGAAAAAGTGGTAGCAAAAACCGAAAATATTAGGATGATAATTACATTGGTTTTCTTCTGTTGTACTGCTCTGGTCCTCAGCCTCGTAGAACGCGGACGTGCAGCGGTCACATTTGATGGAATGACGTGGTACGACTCCCATTCGCCTTCAACTATGTTCCTGAACAACGATGGTCAGCTTGAGTGGATACCTTACAACGACCACCAGATAATAGTGAGAATTCCCGACCAGGTCCTCAGTGACACAGGCGACGTGGTCGAGATTTCCTACTACTGGCTCTCGGACGGTCAGGGTAATATTGCTGGCTGCGACGACTGCCAGAACGAAGCAACCTGCAACTTCAACAAGGATATTACCTGTGTTTCGGGAACCGGTGACTTCCGTGTGGGCCTGTTTGAATCGGACGGCGATTATATCACCGCGGACGGCATGGGTGTCAAAAACGATATCTTCCGGGGCTACAAAGGCTACAAGTTCTGCATGCAGCCACACGTCGACATTGAACCGGTAAGATGGCAGGAGGCATCCGGCGAGCCGCACATCGCCGGAGGATTTTACGAGCGGGATATGGTCGATGACCCCAGGCTTCTTAGCGTAAACCAGGTTTTTGACCGCATCAGTATGTACGGCGGTTTCGAGCTGCCATTAGGTCAGTTCAGTTTGTGGACGATAAGACTGGAACGGCTTTCCACAAACAGCGTCGAGATGTCTGTTACACTCAACGGAATCACCTACACCGATATCGACACTACTGACACGCCCACTATTCCCCAACCGAACAAGATTGATGTGTTTGCCATTGAATTTCCGAATCCCAATCCATATTCCAGAGTGGTTCTGGATATACCGTGCGAGCTGGGGCCGGCTGACTTCGATCATAACGACCTGATTGATGTGGCTGACTTTGTAGTGATTGCAGACCACTGGCTCGAAACTGACGTTTGTCTGCCCGTCATTGCACCGGATGCCAACGGCCTTGTTATGTACTACGCCTTCGATGGTCCCCTCGGCACCGATGTCCCGACCGGCCTCGTCGACAACACCGGAACCTACGCCGCCTCCATCATTGAAGGCACCGACCCTGATTCGTCAATCAAGTATGCCAGCCCCAATCCAACATACAACCCCAGCGGTGCGGCCGCCCAGTTCGATAATGACAACTGGGATGAATATGCCGGCGATACGTTCCTGATTCCCAATTCAGGCGGACTCGACTTCACCGCGTTCGATGAATTCACCATAGAACTCTTTATCAACCCATCTTCCTCCGGTGCAGGCCACACCCGCAGGTTATTTTCCGAGTACATATACGCCTATATGTACTTGGACGGCGATAACACGCTGCACGCCGTTCGTAAATGGGGCCCCGGCGACTGGGACGAAAACCGTACGCATCTAACAGGCTCGGTTATCATGGATGAGTGGTCTCATGTTGCGATGACGTGGGACGCCAACGGTACCGGGGACAAGTTCAAGTTCTATGTCAATGGCGAGCCGGCAGCCGGCGCCCCCGGCACTTCAACGTCTACCATTGATTCTACCGCCAGCTTTACCATTGGCGGATACCAGCGTGAAAACGGCTCGACCGCGCAGTTCTTTCAGGGAAGAATCGATGAGTTTGGGCTTTACGACTACGCGCTGTCGGTTCAAGAGGTCGCATACCTCGCAACCGGCGGCCAGGGACAGATACACATCCCCCTTGAGACGCCCGCAAATCTACACGCCGATGACATAATCAACTTCAAGGATGTAGCAGTCTTTGCCTTGCAATGGCTCAAAACTTGCCCATGACCTCGCGCCTGTGTCCTCTGCCTAATTCTTGCTCGCAGATGCAACCCCTTAATATTATTGGCGACTTGCAACCAAATAGAAATGCAATATAATACCCGTGGTGATTTCTATGAGCACTAAAGTATATTTTATCAAAGCAGCCGTTAAGGACGGCGAAAAAGTAATTTCCGAAAAGGCCCGAAGGTTATTTAAAGCCGGCGGATTCAAAAAGCGCTTCTCCGAGAATGATTTCACCGCCATCAAACTCCATGTCGGCGAAGGCGCAAACAACACCTACGTAAAGGCCCCCTATATCAAGGGATTAGTGGACGAACTACTCGCCCTGAAAACAAGACCGTTTGTCACTGACACCAATACTTTATACGTCGGCCGAAGGCACAACACCATCGACCACGCTGTTCTTGCTGCCGAGCACGGCTTCTCTTTAGATACCCTCGGCATACCATTCATCGTAGCCGGTGGATTGTTCGGAACAGCAGAAACCGCAGTCCAAATCAACGGCGAAATCAATAAAGAAGTTTTCATTGCGCACGACCTCGTAAGATGCCAGGCCATTCTCTCAATTGCGCACCTCACCGGCCACCCCGCCGCCTACCCCGCCGCCACGCTAAAAACCCTCGGTATGGGCTGTGCCAGCAGAAAAGGAAAAATGAAACAGCACGCCGCCCTCAAGCTCGGCATCGGAAACGATTGCACACTTTGCGGCGAATGTGCCAAACACTGCCCTGCCGATGCAATTACACTCGATAACAAAAAAGCACACATCGACCAGGACAAATGCATCGGCTGCGCGGAATGTATGTCGGTTTGCAGATTCGGCGCCGTAAGATGCAACTGGGGCGAAGAGACTGAAGTAATGCAAAAAAGCGTCGCTGAGCACGCACTTGGCGTCTTGAAAGGAAAACAGGACAAAGCCACATTCTTCAACTTTATTATTGCTGTCACCAAAGACTGTGATTGTTTCGGCACGCCGAATATGCGCAGAATAACCGATGACATAGGTATAGTCGCCTCAACCGACCCCGTCGCGGTCGACAAAGCAACTGTGGACCTGGTCGAAAAAAAAGCAGGCAAAAAACTAACGAAGTTGTTGGAGAATGACAAAGTCGACCCACGCTGCCAAATCGAACACGCCGAGCACATCGGCCTCGGAAGCACCGAATACGAGCTTGAAGAGGTCGGCTGACCCCTGTACCAGCAGAAATTGTTAAATATTTACCTAATTTTTGCTTGCGTTCAACAAAACTGGTGGTATAATTAGCATTATGTCATTAGGCCAGATAATAAGGAAAAAACGGGAAGCGCTGAAACTGACGCTGGACGAGGTCGGCAGCCGAATTGGATTCTCCAAGCCGTACCTTTCCACCATCGAAACCGACAAAGTAAAAAATCCTCCCAGCGACGAGCTGCTGACAAAGCTCGAGAAGATACTTCAGTTTGAGCCAGGCCTGCTGCTGCACATCGCTCATATAGAACGGATTCCACCTGACATTCGCCAGGAATACGAGTCCGCCGAGGCCGAAAATCAGAAATGGCGGCAGTTCATCAAAAACCTTGTTCAGAAAAAAACCAATGTCACCCAGCTCGACGCCCTTCTGGCCGGGAGCAATTTGGACATCGCTCAGGACACTTCACCGTTGGCCGCCGGCCGACTTGTCCCCGTAATAAACAAAGTCTCAGCCGGGTACCCCACCGATTTCGACGACCTCGATTACCCCGCAGGCGTGGCGGACGATTACGTTCGCTGCCCCGACCTGCACGACCCCAACGCCTTCGCCGTGCGGGTTATCGGAGATTCGATGGAGCCGAAGTTCCGCGAAGGTGACATCGTCGCCTTCTCACCGGCAGCCGAGGTCCGCAACGGCGATGACTGCTTCATCCGTTTTGCAACACCGCACGAAACAAGCTTCAAAAGGGTTTTCTTCGAGCCGGACAATAAAGTCCGACTCCAGCCAAGAAACGAAAACTATTCGCCTATGATTGTCGACGGCAACCGAATAAACGGCCTGTACCGCGCCGTCATAAAATACGAAAAACTCTAAGAAGCCCTTCTCGCGACTCGTACTCCTTCAGCCGGTATTTTGACCGGCAACCGCCAAAACCAAGGCGAAGACCCTTGAAGCCCCGGCCTCTTTTAATGTCTTTGCACACTCGTTCAAAGTCGCACCAGTTGTTTTGATATCATCGACAAGACAAATATTCCGCCCATCAAAGTTGTGTCCACGCCGCACGGCAAAAGCACCCGCAACATTTCTGGCCCGAGCAGCAGGACTTGCCATCGTCGGCTGCGATTTCGTGTAGCGGATTCGTGCAAGGTCCATGCTGATTTCTGCTGTCGAGTGTTTCAGTTTCTTAGCTAAAACCAAGGATTGATTATAGCCCCGAACCAATCTTCTAAACCAGTGCAGCGGAACAGGAACGAAAAGCTCTATCTCATCAGAAAAACCGCTGCCCTGCAGTGCGGAGTTCGCCAAAAAGCCCAGAACATTATCGAGCTCCGTCCTGCTTTTCTTAAACGCGAGTATCATCTTCCGTAACGCTTCTCCGTAAACGCCGCTTCGAGCTATCCGGTCAAAGTGCATTTCTTTGCCCTGACAATCAGGACACGCCCCTTGAACCAAACCATACCTGCTCGCATCCCGCCCACACCGTGGACAGTAATCCGCCCCCGCGCAAGAAAGTAACTGCTCCCAACAATCCCTGCACAGACTATTGTCGGTCTCGCAAATGCTTTCACCACAACTAATGCACACCGCGGGCCATAGAAGATGATTCAACCCCTGCAAACCAAAACGGCACCCTTTTTTTAGTTTTACGATATCCACGTCAGCAATTATAGGAGATTCAGCAACAGATATAAATAGTCGAGCTAAACTTGAACGCTGTAAGCAGACCAGCCGACCAACTGTCTATTTGTTATTCCAAATCGTATGCGCTGTTGTCCTGCGAGAGAAATCCTATTTTGACTCCTGACTTGTCATTGTATTGGTCAATCTCGCTCTTTGCCTCCGTCACGCTTTCAGTATAAAGCAATTCCTGCGAATCGACATGCCCGTCACACCACGCCACATTAGTCCTCCCGCCGTGCCTATATCCCTGCGTACCCGCTGCTTTAAGGCTGTTATCGGTGTCCCCGTCCCACGGCCACGGCGCCCGCATAAATTTGTTCGCCCCCTCGCTGTATTCACCGTCCCCAAAAAGCGCACAAAGAACCGGCCGCCTCACCCTGTAAATCTTCACCGGCATCACTATCTCATACCACGCCGGTGCCCCGGTAATTGTTCTGATTTGTCCGGTATAACTGGCGCTGACCCTCTCCCCCCCGCCGTGCCCGATGTAACTTGTATTATAGTTGTAGCCGCTGTACGGGTCACCTGCCGTACCGGACTCGCCACTGAAAGAAGGACACTGCTGAACCTTTTCGATTGTCCTGCCCTGCCACAACAGCCCCGGCACAACCTCTTTCTCACTCGTAGCCAAATCTGTAACCGTCGTAAAATCCCAGCAATACTCAAACCTCGCAGAGTCCGTCTGCCGGTATTGCGCGACCGGATAATAGTCATTATTCGCCTGCGCATACGTCTGCGCCGCTATTGCCATCTGCCTCAGATTGTTCAAACAGCAAATCCGCTGTCCCTGCTGCCGTGCCTTGCCCAGCGATGGCAAAAGAATCCCCATCAGCATCGAGATGATGCCAATAACCACCAACAGCTCCATCAATGTAAACGCCTTTCTTTGCATAGCTTCGGAATTAAAATCTATTCTTGAATTATTCACATTCCCAGTTGCACTCCCGCCAGTCCTCAGCCACCATTGCATAATCGCGAAAGTCCACGATACCATCTTCATAAACGTCTGCAATCCTATTCGGGTCGTTCGGACCATTTATCTCAACCAGCCAAGACTCACTCAGCAACTCCAAATCTTCATAATTAACGGCACAGTTTTTATCAATGTCACCAACCGGATACGGATGTTTGTAATCGCCGCAGGCCGCCACGTCCGCAAAACCGTCAATCTCACCTGCAAACGAACTACCGGGCAGATACTCCACCTTAATATACTGAATCCACTTTCGCCCGCTGTTAGGGTCAACCTCTAACGCCGCATAATCATTCGGGTCAAGGTCGTTAAGGTCAAACCCTGTCCCCCCCGCCGAGCCCTCGTAAAGCTCGATAGCATCAGCAGCCGACAGGCCGTCAAATTCAAAGATACTCAGATTCGGGTCAACAGGCTTTAGCCAATCAAGCTCCTGGCCCCAGTCATCTGCATCCCTGTCCCACACAAAAGCATTTGACGGAAAGGCAGTGTCACCATACGGCCCATTTTCAAAAGTAAACCAGGGCCCGTTCGGCTCCTGAGCCACACTTATCAGAACCGGCTCAGATTTTACACTCGTGGGAGATTTAAGAAAATACTGCGCCATATCAGTATCGTGCTCCACCCAGCCGTCTGCCGCAAAGGCAGCATTGCCGAACACCATAAAATCAATCCCGTACAAATTCCCCGCATCATCCGCAACCTTATGGTCAAACCCAACCACAATCTCAGCCCCATCATTGATAGTTGTCACCACCTTATCACCGTTCGGGTCAGTCAAGTAGGCTGGAAAAACCAGCGAACACGCATAAGTAAGTTCATCCCAGTCATCATATATCCACGTAGTCGGCTTGCCGAGAACCGCATACGGGTCATCATACGGACTGATCCCGAAAGGCCCGTTATAATCCACAACTTCACTGGCAAAGTCACTTGCGTCATAGGCGTAAGTAGTCGCAAAAGAGGCAACGATAAAACAAACCACAACAAAGCCAATTGCTGCTCTTGTCCCAGACATCATTTTCCCTTCTATATCTGGGTGGGGCCATTCGCGATGACCCCACCCATTTATTGAGGCCAAGTTTTTTCAATGAACTCAAACCGTCCCTGTTCCACGTCTTCTCATAAGCAGCCAGCCAAGACCCAGCAACGCTACAGAAATCGGCTCAGGAATCGGCTGCTCGCCCGGCCCACGCACCGGATGCCACGATTCATCATAATTCGTCCAGACCCAGGCATCCCAGTCACCATCACTGAGCGAACGGAAAGAAACACCGCTTCCATCCAATGACCAGCTTTCATTGTCACCGACATAATAGGCCCACCCAACGTTGAAGCCTTCACCGTAATCATATTTCGTCCCGCCGGGATACACCAAATCGTCAACAAACATACCGTACTCCCCCCAGTTCGTTGCATCAACCATCAGCGCACCAGCCAGGTCAACCGCACTCAAAGCATCCCAGCCGGTCGCCTCGCCGTCCCAGTAGTAGCTGAACAAAAAGTGATTATCTAAATCAAAGTCAACAACTATAGTCGCCTGATTACTTCCGCTTCCCGCCGCATATTCCACATCGCCTGTATATGTCGCTCCCGCGGCGCTCGTTACAAGTCCTAACGTAAAAACCAAACTTATCACTCTCTCCGAAACCATAAGCTCACTCTCCTCTAATTCAAAAACCACAATTCTTTCCAAACACCTTTTTCTACTCACTATTCCAAATATCATTAGAAAAGTGAAACTATACGCTAAACGCCATCCGCTAAATTCACCTCCTTTCATCCAATCCGGCCCTTATCGCGAGGGCCAACCAATAAAAAAACCGCCGTTCCCGCAAAAGGAACGGCGGTTTCCATTCTATGCCAACCAAAACTCACAACCTGCCGATTTGGTTTCTATTTCGAGCAAATTCGCTCAGGGCACACAGATACACCGTGTTCCAGTCGCGAGAACACACAGAGAACCCCGTTTCGCAACAACTTGCAAAACGGACTTCCCACAAATGTACAACCAACTGCGGGCAGGTTTTCTGACTTGCGCCCTACCTTGAGACTCCTTCCCATCCGCTAATTGCGAACAGTGGATAAAACTGTCTCTCGGATTTCCGACCTCCCGGCCGGAGCAGACGCTCACAGCGGCGCGACCGTCTCGGACTTGAACCGAGTTCCCATTTGACTATCCCGAAGCAAAAACGCCACGGGACCCACAGTTAGACTATTTCCTTTTCAAAGAGCATTCTTCCAATCTTCTACCAAACCGCACAGTAGTGTTCAAGCAAAAAAGAGATTTTTTACTGTCTCAAATAAATAATGATACCGGTCAAAACCAAAACCGCCAAGACACATACGCCAATCGCTATTACAAACATCCACATAAAGCGCTTATTCTGCCTGGATATGATATATTTGAGGTATCTGTCGCTGGTCGAAAAAGTCTTACTCATCTGCATAATACCGTCGGTCTGTCCGAGCGTGCTCTGATTTAGCTTGTCTAATGTCACATTAAACTTGTTAAAACTTTCCGCCATCTGGACATCGGCATCAGCAGCAGCCCCAAGCTGATGGTCGATATTGACCAGAGCATCCGTCTGCTTAGCGGTTTCGGTCGGGATCTTCTCAACGGCATCCATAAACTGATGGCTCTTGGCGTCAGTTGCTTTTAACTGCTCGAGCAACTGCTCTACTACCTGCTTTTGATTCTCAGCAACAGCAGGAAAGCTTTCCAGCAGTTTAGGCAATTGTTCGAGCCGGCCCATCAGCTCCTCGTGCTGAGTAACCTGGCGATTCAAATGCTCGTTAATGCCCTGCAACTGGACAACAAGTTTATTAAACCCTTCCTGGAGTTTCTCGAGCGATTCCTGCTTTTTAACCGGCTGGATTGTCTTGACTTCAACCTTATCGCTCGGCGGCGTCTTTTCATCGGCAGCTGTTTCCGTCTGCCCAGCATCCTGGGCCATTAGGCCTTCGTCATCTACCTCCGGCTGGTAATCCTTCACTGAGGTTGGTTTATGAGCCCGCAGCCAGTCGCTTGTTTTCGACTTAGCCTTCGACAAAAAATCCTTTATTGCCATCTCAAAATCTCCAAGCTTAACTTGTTCTCAATGCCGAATTCAAAAGCCCATTAAAATCTTTTCCTGCTGGAAGTTCAAGCTATTTTTGCTACTATTATCAGCTCAAATTTGCAGGACAATAAGAAAGGAAAACAAATGAAATTAGTAGCTTATTCGAGAAATCAATCAGTTTCCTGCGGAATTCTCAAAGATGAAGGGATAATTGATATCCCATCGGTCTGGCCGGGGCCGAATCCGCCCCGCAGCGTAAAGGAAATCCTGCATCGCGGCCCATCGTGTCTTGCAAAGCTCGCTAAGTTAGCTGACCCGGCTGATACTTTGACGCCGCTTGATTCGGTAAGACTGCTTGCGCCCATACCTCGGCCGGGAAAGGCCATCGCCCTTGCCGGAAACTACAGCGAGCACTTAAAAGAGGCCGCCCTCAAACAAGGCTTCAAACTCGGCCTGTCGGATTCGCCGCGGCAAACAACCGTGCCGAGGCCATTTATTATGCCGGCGACAGTGGTAATCGGTCCCGATGACGAAATCCCCTGGCCGGCTTACAGCAACGAAATCGATTATGAAATCGAGCTTGCTGTCGTTATCGGCAAAGAAGCCAAATGCGTCAGTATCGAAAATGGTCTCGACTACGTCGCCGGCTACACCATTGCCAACGATGTATCGGCCCGCAGTGTCACCTTTCTAAAGGGCAGGCAGACACGCCCCTGGGACGATTTTTACGATTGGCTAAACGGCAAATGGGCCGATGGTTTTCTGCCCATGGGGCCCTACTTGCTAACCGCAGACGAAATCGAGGACGTGCAAAATCTCAATCTTACTCTTAAGGTCAACGGCGAAGTTCGGCAAAATGCCAACACCATGCAGATGATTTACCCGGTAGCCGATATCGTATCATTCCTAAGCCATATAATGACGCTCGAACCGGGTGATATTATTGCGACCGGCACACCGGCAGGCGTCGCTGTCGCCACAGGTAATTTTCTTCGGTCCGGTGACGTTATCGAATGCACTATCGAAAAGCTCGGCACGCTAAAGAATACGCTCGGCCGGAGGCCGGAAGGTTTCTACGAACCGCTCGCATAGAAAAGCATCGGTGACTGAGCGCAACTATCCAACCACCTGAAGATAATCGGGTATGAGGCGGGATTGCTCCCGCTGTCGGGCCTGTAGAGGACTTACACCTCCAAGCAGGTGTGCCCAAATAAAAAGGCTCCGCCTGGTTGCGGAGCCTCTTTTTTCTTAGCAGCATCCTCATGTCACTTCGGGACTACATTGGTCGCGCACGGGCCTTTTCTGCCTTGTCCTATCTCGAACTCAACCTTCTGGCCTTCGCTAAGACTGGCGTAGCCGGTCGTCTTGATCTCCGAGTGGTGTACGAACAAGTCATCGGCGCCGTCATCGGGCGTGATAAATCCATAACCTTTTCTCTCGTTAAACCATTTTACTGTACCTGTACTCACTACTGAACTCCTTTGGCCTTTCGAGCGGCCATCAATAAACTCTCTGTCTCTCGTATTTCTTGAGGACAGTATTCCTGAGAGACGAAAGAATACGCCCCACAACCGGCGTAATTATACCTGAGAGAATCGCCGGCGTCCAACAAAAATAAATAAAATAATCTCAGCCAAACGCCGGGAAAATTCTACACAGTACCGGCGGAATAGGGGATAGCATATAGCGTTTAGCTGGTAGCGTACAGGGGTTGATTCTCGATGCTCGAAGTTGGGGCCGTGGGAAAAATCAAAAGTTAAAATCGTCAGCTTCGCTTCTCCTATGGAGTCCTTACGGACTAACAGGCGAAATGAAAATGCAAAATGACAAACAAAAATTCAAAATGATACAGCTTCATAGAAGGGCGCAAGTGGACAAGGGCACGGCGTTTTTTGGCCGGCGTTGAGTGTATTTTGAAGAGTCTTGCCGAAAATGCGTAACATCCGATAATTCGGTTTTTTGCTTGACGGGCGTTGCTGAATCTGGTATATATTGGGTGTAGTTGAGTTTTAGTGATTTGTCTGGGCGGTAAGTGCGATTTTTGCCGCTTTTTAGGGCAAAATCGGGCGC
>CAZOUM010000073.1:0-12239 GCA_964582985.1 uncultured Pirellulales bacterium
GCGGTTGCCGCCGGCTCTCATCTGCTTCGATTCATCGCTTTTTACACACTTATAATGACTGTGTCCTATTGTCTGATTCCATACAAGACACCCTGGTGCCTGCTCGGTTTTCTGCACGGTATGATTATATTGGCCGCTGTCGGGGTGGTGGCGGTGATAAGGCTGGCGCCAAACGCTTTGGCTCGAACTATTATTGGTTTACTGTTGGCTGCCAGCGGAGTTCACCTCGCCTGGCAGGCTTACCTGGGCAGCTACAAGTATTATGCCAGCCCGGCCAACCCATACGTCTATGCTCATACGAGCCCGGACATATATACCATCGAGCAGCGCGTAAAAGACGTGGCCGCTGTACATCCGGACGGGCGCAAAATGACCATCCAGGTTATCTGTCCTGAGCACGATTACTGGCCTCTTCCGTGGTACTTACGTTCTTTTCCCAAAGTTTATTGGTGGGGCGAGATTGGCGAAAGCGAGCTGCCTGCGCCTATTATCATTGCACCCCCGAGCTTGAAGCTGGCTCTGCTTGAGTTTTTCGATAGGCCGCCGCCCGGCAAGAAGAATCTATATGTGCCTCTTTTTGATACGTATGTGGAATTGCGCCCGCAGGTTGAGCTGCTTGGATTCGTAACAAAGGACCTATGGGATAGTTACCTGCAACATCAGGCACAGTAAATAAAGACAGACTCTAACAGGTAAAAAATGACTCAGCCGGAATCAGAAATTTGTTACCTCAAAAGCGACTGGGATTCGATTTCCGGAATACGCCGTTTTTCCCATGAGGCGATGGCGACCACGTTTGGGATATTTATTGCACACGAAGATACTCAGTATGCCAAACAAGCCGCTTGGGAGGCTTTCGATGAGCTTGATAACATCGAGGCCGAGCTTAGCAGATTCGTCGAAAACAGTGACATCTCCCGGATTAACAACCTCGCAGCCAGTCAGCCTTTGCCAATTGGCCTGGCTGCATTCGAATGTTTGCAGATAAGTGCCCGGATTTATGACGAAACTAACGGCGCTTTTGATATAACTATCGGGCATCTGCTTAGCTGTTGGCTTAGCGAAAATAAGACCGCACGAACACCTTCAGAAAAGGAGCTGGAATTCGCTCGTCAGCATACCGGCACAGACCTGCTGAAACTTAACGAAACCGACCATACGGTTGAGCTGCTGACCCCGCCCCTCGGAGGGGCGGGGCTGACCAGCCCTGTTCAGATTGACCTCGGCGGGATGGGCAAAGGGTATGCTGTCGACAAAATGGCTGAGCTGCTGCGTGACTGGAGTATCGATACTGCTCTTATACATGCGGGTTACAGCTCGGTCTTGGCGTTTGGCTGCCCGTCAGGGACAAAGGGATGGCCTGTTACGTTCAGTAATCCTCGCAATCGAAAAGAAACTTTAGCCTTTCTTAATTTACAGGATAGGGCCCTGAGCGGCTCAGGTTTGCAGAAAGGCCGGCACATCATTGACCCCCGCACATATCAGCCGGTCGAAGGTCGACTTGCCGCCTGGGCCTCAGCCTCTACCGCCACGACCGCTGATGCCCTTTCCACCGCTTTTATGGTTTTGTTACCCGATGAGATAGAAAAATACTGCCACGACCACTCTGATACGCTGGCTATGGTCATATTGGAAAAGTCAGACAAAGAAAAGCAAAGAGACAATATCCTGCGGTTCGGCCAATGGAATGAATTTGCTGTTTAGCTGCGACTTTTACCCAGCGTTCTCTTTAGCCGGTATTCGTTTAATATTTATCAGTTCTCGAAGAACGCGCCAAAGGCTTCTTGTCGGTGATAGCCGACTGTCACGGTCGCACGTCCACTCGATGGGAAATTCCTTGATACGGCAGCCCCGTTTTTCAGCCCGCATTATAATTTCCAAATCAAACATAAAACCATCCGTAATGCACTGCCCGTATAAGTCCCTCGCAACGTCACCTCGATATATCTTGAAGCCGCATTGTGTGTCGGTAAGCTCGGAAGATACTTTCATACTCTTATTTATAACCCATCGAAAAACGCCGGCACAAGTTCGCCTATACCAGCTCTGAGGCCTTTGAATATTGCTTTCCGCCAGTTTTCTTGACCCATGTGCTATGTCGCACACGCCACTTTTTAGTAACTTTAGGCCATCCAGGACATGTCCGTAAGGTACGCAGCAGCCGCTGTCAGCGAACATCACATATTCACCGCGCGTTTTTGTAATGCCGGTGCGAACGGCGCAGCCTTTGCCGCGGTGCTCGTTGCAGCGAATGACCTCCAGGTCAACGTTGGGAGGGACAGTGACATTTTTCGCAGCTTCGCTTGTTCCGTCGTCGCTGCCGTCATCGACAACGATTATCTCGCCCGTCAAATGATTGCTCTCTAAAAATGCCGATGCCGCTTCAATGTCGGCTGCAATCTTTTTACTTTCGTTAAATACCGGTATAACAATAGATATATGCATCATTGAGTTACACTTCAACGCCGGAAATTGTTAATAAACCATAAAACAACGGTCAGGACAATCGAAATTAGTATGCAGCTTCCTATGGGCAGATAAATCCGCCAGTTCCTGAGACCGAATTCCAAATCGCCGGGCAGTTTGAACAACCCGACTCGGCCCAATACCATCACCAGTCCCCCAAGCACTGCAATAATAATTCCGGCTAAAATTAATAATTTACCGAGTTGTTGCGGTCCAAACTCCATCCTGTTATAGCCCTCGGTTTAGTTTGTCGTCATCGCTCTGTTCATTTGCAATCTTTCCACAGTAACTTATAATAATTTTAAGATTTTTTCAATCGAATTGCTGGGAACATCCTAAATGAGTAAAGCCAAATGCGACATTAGAATAGGGACATCAGGATGGTATTATGACCACTGGAAGGAACTGTTTTATCCTCCCGGCCTGCCGAAAAATAAATGGTTTGAGTATTACGCGCAGCATTTTGATACCGTCGAAATCAACAATACTTTTTACCATTTGCCGAAGGAAGTTTCTATGCAGAGGTGGCGCGAACAGGCCCCGAAAAATTTTCTCTACGCAGTAAAGGCCAATCGGTATATCACGCATATTAAAAGACTCAAAGACACATCCGAAGAGGTTAAGCGTTTTTTCGAAAGAGTCGGCCTATTGAAAGGTAAGCTCGGGCCAATCCTATACCAACTGCCGCCGAGTTTGCGCAAAGACCTCGACCTGCTTCAAAGTTTTATCAAGCTTCTACCGAAGAAATCACCCACCGTGTTTGAGTTCAGACACAATAGCTGGTTTTCCGAAGATACATTCGAACTGCTCAACAAGTTCGGTGCTGGCTTTTGCGTTCACGATTTGGTGGGTAAAGAAACGCCGCGTGTCGTCACCGCCGACATAATTTACGTCCGCTTTCACGGCCCGACAGGCAAATACGAAGGCGACTATTCCAAATCAATGCTGCAGAGTTGGGCAAAGTGGCTAAAAGACCACACCAAAGAGGTCCGCAGCATCTATGCTTATTTCAATAACGACATCGGCGGCCACGCCATCCATAACGCAAAAACACTACGGGGACAGCTTTCTTAGTTTTTTACCGCAAATAAAAAAAGCCATTACTGTATTTGCAGTAATGGCTTTCTGAGGGTTTACTCCCATCAAACGTCTAGTTTTTTTTCTTCGCTGTTTTCTTCGCAGGTGCCGCCTTTTTTGCCGCTTTCTTCTTACGTTTCTTTGCCATTTTCAAACCTCCATGTAATTAAATATAATTTTTGGTGACGAACTCGCATTCGCCAACTCCGTTTTTGCTCAGTTACGTCTTTCATTTCACCTGCATCTCCCGGAGCTTTCAGACCGCTATTTTCCTTGGGCTCGATTTTTTGTTTGGCCGAAGCAGAATCTCAGTCAGCTGCTCCGTATTTGCTTCCACGCTGTTGAACACAGGAATGTCAGTAAATGAGGTCAGTTCTCTCATATGGAGAGGTGAACTTGAACACACCCCGGATATAGCGTCAGGCTCGAGACCTAACCTTTCCAAAGCACCTAATCCGCCAATTGCTCCAAAAGCATCATTGGCGCAAAAAACGAGTTTGTAAATTCTTGATGTTACTTCCGATGAGTTCAACAATATAGCTGTTTCTCTTTGTATGACCCCATCAGCCAACTCCACCACCCAGAAATTTTTGGGATTGTTTGCGTATTTGAGGTCAAGCTTATCAAAAATTCCGATTAGTTCGCCTTTTTCCAAAAGATATGTTGAAGGATATCCGAGGTATGTGAAGTCTGCATAGCGGTTTGCACCCGCATCGTTCATAAGTAGAATATCTTTCAGGCCGGCTGTACCGGTGACCTTTGAGGCCCTGACGTTGTAACCCAATGATGCCAAAGCCCAGCAGCATGAAGCAGCCGCCATGCTCTTGCCCGAGTTCATCGATGTGCCACAAACCAGAATCATCTTTGCACGTGGTCCCTTTTTTACTGTCGCTCTCGGTTTTATAAGTGGAAAGTCACGCGTATTTAAAATGTCGCCTGATTTATCACAGACATACCCAAGTATCCTGACTTTCGTTGGGTCTTTTATCATCGAGTTCTTGGTCTTAACGATGCCGACCATTCCTGAACGTGCAAGAAGGTCAACCTCATCGGTCATTTCTTCCGGCACCAACCCCTCATAAAAATCTGGTGCATATCTATTTCCGAACACAAAAACAGCTTTTGTACCGTCATGCATCATATGTATCCGCCCGGAGACGTTTTCCAAAGATGAGTGTTCGCCAAGCCGGTCGATTACTCCATAGACAACATCTCCAATCCGAGGCGGCTTATCCATAAACTCGTAAAATTTAATTTGGCTACACCTGATTGTAAATGCAGCACTCGGCAATATAAATCCTTTGCTGGTCTTTCTCATGGCTTCTCTACTCTCTGCGAGAATTGTTGTTCGTCCTCAGAGCTGCCGTCGGCACTTTCATAATCATAAGTTACATTGTTCAAAGTCTCTGTCTTATTGAGCAACCCTTTTTCCAACAGGCGGGCGCATGCTACGCAGTATCTGGCCCATGGTATTGCTTTCAGACGTTCTTTTGGAATTGGCTCACCAGTTCCCTCACAAATCCCATACGTACCATCTTCGATACGCTCAAGCGCATCGTCGATTTCCTCAATGAGTTTTCGCTCGCTATCCACCAACCCCAGTGTATTCTCCATCTCATAGTTATCACTTCCCATGTCGGCCATATGGAAAGGCAGATTCGACAAATCACTCCGCTCCTTTCGAAGCGTTTCATCTTCCATACAGGTTACATTGCTTAATATTTCATTTCGTTTTGCCAGCAATATCGTTTTGAACTTATTTATCTCTGCCCCCGTTAAATAACTTTTATTTGTCCTCTCTTTTCCCATGCAGTTACATAGTTCCAACCTATTTCCCCTCCCTCAAGGTTTGTAGCTTACAGAAAACTTCCAGGACAGGAGTTATCGCCCAAGAAATGTACATAAGCTCCTTACAAATACACGCCTCAAGGGCTTGATACTTTTCTCAATTTGACGTGATGTCATTCCGATCATAGCAAATGACAAAAATCCAAAAACAAATCCTGCCACCGCACACGCCAACCGACGAATTTTCAGAGGGTCGAGCCTGGGAGAAAGATAGGTTGAGACCTGATCTTCGATTTCTCCCAAATAACGCAAGTACGGTTCCTCCAACTCATCTAATGTATCAGACTGAAGTTTCACCAATAATTTGCCTTGGAAAAGTAAAAGGAACTCTTCCTTGGAATTAACGGAAAACTCATAATGGGCTTTCAGCAAATGTTCCAACATATCTTCCAGACTTTCCGGCTGACGGTCGTATGAGCGCATGTGCTCAATTAGATGCTCTATAGCCTCTTCCACCAGCGTAACAACAATTCCTTCTTTATCCGCGAAATGCTCGTAAAGAGTTCCCTTACCCACATCGGCTTTTTCAGTGATTTCTTCTACTGTTGCCGCATCGATGCTTTTCTCACTGAAAATATCCAAAGCTGCTTTCTTCAGTTTCTTTCGGGTTTTCTTGGCTCTTTTCTGGGCCCGGTCTTTTCTGCTTTGTGCCATTTTGACGCTCATATTCTGACTGTTTAGTCAGTCTTGACCAGATGGTCAATAAAAAACTTGACTTTTTTAAAAAAAATATTAGATTCTTTCACAAGTGTCGTAATGGAACTGCCGAACATATGTATTGGCAAAATCCGGGAGAATTATTTCGCCAAAATACTAAGGAGTACTAAGATGATTAGAATCAAGCATGCCTTGGAGTTTACGCTCCTGCTCACCTGTCTGCTGGCCTTGGCTTCGTGTAGTGGCGATAAAGAAGAAACAGACGGGGCAATTATGGAAGCTAAAGCAGAACTGGAAAAGGTCAACGCGATTTTACAGACAACTCAAAGCGAGAGGGATCAATTAGTGGAGGACTTGGCGCAGATTGCCGGTGAGCGGGATAAGGCCGAGTCGGGGCTTGCTGCCATTACTCCTTCCTTCCAGAGATTACAAAGTCAGGTCCCGCAGCTCACCGCGCAGCGGGACCAGGCTCTCGCCCAAGCGAGAACTGCGCAAGCTACGGTCGAGTCGCTGACAACGCAATTGAGGGAAAAAGAAAAGGAACTTCGGGAATACCAGCAATGGGGCGATGAGCTCCTGGCCACCATAAAGGCGCTTGAAGAGCAGTTGGAACAGGCCACTCAACAAGTTCCTGAAGAGACATCCGAAGAATCCGGCGAACAGGCCACCGAAGAAACATCCGAAGAATCCGGCGAGCAGGCCGGTGAAGAAGCGGACACTGAGGAAAGTGGTTGAGCTGGTTCAGGCCCTATTATTGAATCATAGAAGGACGTTTAAGTCCTTTTCGATTGCGTATTTACGCACGGATTCAGATTCTTCTATGGTCGGTCGGCGGTTTATTTTCGTGTGCGAAGAGGCCTTATAGCAAGGACGATACTGGTCCATTATGTTGATGGCTGTTTTGCCGCTAATTTCCTCGGCTAAAAAGTTTATAATCTCAAAGCTTCCCGCCATTTGATTCGGCAGGACCAAATGTCTTACCAAAAGCCCGCGCGTCGCCACTCCATTTTCTGTTTGAAGGTCGCCAACTTGGCGATGCATCTCCTTGACCGCCTCACGGTTTATCTGCGGATAATCCGGCGCGTGGGAAAGCTCCTGGGCAACCGCCGATTTCGAGTACTTCATATCCGGCATATAAATATCGATGAATCCTTCGAGCAGCTTCAGTATTTCCACAGAATCATAGCCGCCCGTGTTATAAACTGTAGGCAGCGCAAGTCCATCCTTTCTTGCCAATTCGATAGCTGCCATAATAGCTGGGATAACATGCGTGGGGGTGACGAAATTAATATTGTTGCAGCCATACTTTTGCAGCTCGAGCATCGATTGCGCCAGCCACTCAATTGTCACCTGCTGTCCGTGACGATGATGGCTGATATCGAAGTTCTGACAAAATACACAGCCCAGGTTACAGCCGGCAAAGAATATAGTGCCCGACCCGCCCCGGCCGACAAGCTCTTTCTCCTCGCCGAAGTGAGGTCCAACCGAGCTGACCACCGGCGTATCGCCGACTCCGCAAAAGCCTATCTCCCCTTTGCTGCGGTAAACTTTGCACTGGTGCGGGCAGAGTGTGCACGGATTCATACGTTCCCACAACTGCTGAACGCACTTACTAAGTGAGCCGGTATCGATTGGCGAGCGTGCCATAATCGAATTTCGTATCAAAGCAACTCCTGACCGTACCGTCTTATCAGACAAGAAGCTCCGGTGTCACCATCCATTCAATTTGCCACGGATGGCCTTCGGACCAACTCAGGCATGCGACGCCCGCGTTCTTGAATACCATCGGGTCGGCCGCTGCCGAGCCGGTTAACAGTAGTGATGCCAGCCAGCTTAGAAAAGGCAGATGTCCCACAATCATAATATCCTAGTCAGTTGAGATAAGTTCGTCTCTTAACACGGTGACATCGCCATTCGGCCCAAGGCCATCGTGCATAATTATGCCTCCTCTCGTTTTTATGACATTGGCCAAATCCCCGGCCGTCTGCGCCGCCCGTTTCTTGCCGCTGTGCCACAAATAATCGACAGCCAGATTCAAGGGCTTGATGAACGCCGCTACTTTCTGTATCTCCCGATGACCTTCCTCGGTCAAAGGACGCTCCGGGTCCGCTTGTTCTGAAGTCGCTTTCGCATGTTGAACGAGGTATAGTTTCATTTTCTAACCTCCTTTCAACAATATTTGTATCGTACTATTATAGCAATAACCATCTCTTTAGCCAACCTGTTAAATTCTACGTTTCGCCTTCGGTCCCAACAACGGTTAGCCCCGCCACCTGTGGGCGGGGGTGCCCTAAAGGGGCTCGCCCCTACCTGATTGGGGGGCTTATCCCGTGTCTTTGGTCTTGCGTCTTTGGTCTTGTGTCTTGAGTCTTGACGCCAATTTTTGATTTTTCCACTGTTTTTTTTCTTTTTCCCTTTTTCCTTTTGCCTTTTCCCTTCTGCCTTCTCCCTTTTCCCTTCTCCCTTTTTCCTTTTGCTTTTTCCCTCCCTTTCTGTTATTCTCTCTCCCTAAATACTGACAACTGGCAACTAGTTTACAATCAACATTTGACCGGCCGGGAACGGCTAAATACTAACGACTATCGACTAAATGTTTGGCGGGAATTGCGGAGTTGGGTATCGTTAGCCACAGATTCCACAACAAAAATGTTATTTGTTTATAAGTTTTTGTTGACAAATGAGTTGCCATGATGCTATAATATTTGATAAGCGTCGGACGATGGAAGAGATTGATCTTGTCCGAGTATCACGCTAAAAGAAGGCTTTACCCAAAGAAAAGAACGACATTACCTTATCGATTTGGCACATTTATTGGGTTAGCTGTCAAAATTGCTTGACGAAGCTTATTGTGAGTTGATATTGGAAGCTTTGACTGAAGCTCTGAAAGGCCAACTGCCGATAGAAACTTAGCAGTACTAATTACTTAGGGAAGACGGGGATTATGAAAGATTACTGGCTTGCCAAGCTGATTAGTTCCGTTACAGAGGTGGATTCGAGAAAGCGGCTTCAGAAATCGATTTATCTTCTCCAACGCGCAGGCTGTCCATTACACCTCAATTACATTCTTCATTATTATGGCCCGTATTCCTTCGAGCTGGCGGGTTTAATAGACCAGCTTAAAGGTGCTGACATAATTGATGAGTCACCCGAGCAAACAGGTTTTGGCGGCGTCCGGTACAGGTCAAAAATAAGCCAGAAGGGGAAAAGCGTACTCGCAAACTTTGAAAAAAGTGAAACTGGCAAGGAGGTGTATGGACAGATAGAGCCGTTTATTTCCTACTTTCTGGACCTGAATGAAGAAGACCCCTGGGTTTTAGAACTTGCTGCAACTGTCGCATATTTTAATGAAGGCAATTGGACAGAAGCGCAAAAGCAAACAGCGACATTTAAGAAACTTTCACAAAATGACAAGAATCTAAAAAAAGCTTTTGCCCTTGCCTCAGCTTGACGGGGGTTGTATGGCCCAAAAGTTATTCCGCGACCCGCTTTATGATTACATTGCAATTGACCTTGATAAACACGCATGGTTACTTGATTTGATAAATTGTCCTGAACTGCAGCGGCTTAGATATATAAACCAGCTTGGCCTGAGCCAGTTTACATATCCGGGTGCAAGCCATTCGAGATTTTCACATAGTCTCGGCGTGTTTCACGTTATGACTCAATGTTTGGAATATCTTGAAAAAGATTATATGAACGACTTTGGTCCTGGTGATAAAGACGCTCTACTTGCTGCAGCTTTGTTGCACGACATAGGCCACGGGTCATTTTCTCACGCCACCGAAAGTTTTTTTGGCAAACATGAAGTAAGAAGCGTAGAAATAATTAACAGTACGGAATCAGCCGTTAATAAAGTTCTACGAGAAGAAGTAGATAAAAACCTGCCTGCTAAAGTTGCCGCATTAATCGCGAAGAAATCATTAAAAGGTTTTCCTGATATACTTTTTTGGCAGAAGTCATTAATTTCAAGCCAGTTGGATATGGACCGTTTGGATTATTTAAGGCGGGACTCTTTATGTTCAGGAGCAGAATATGGGAACTTCGACTGGTTCAGAATCATTCATACCATGCAACTGAAAGAAAAAGTAATCAAGGGGCAACAAAAAGGTACTTTTGTTGTTTGGCCTGACAAGTCGAAATTTGCCCTCGAAGAGTACATATTCTCACGATTTTATATGTATCAAAGTGTTTATTATCATCATACAACAAGAGGTTTTGAAGGCCTTCTTAAAAAAATTTTACAATGCGCACGGGATATTGCGAAGAATAACAAGAGCTTTACCAAAGCACTCTTGCCACCAATGAAAATGCTTTTAGGTGGAAAAGAAGACAAAGATCTCACAAAATTTCAGAAGTTAACTGACCACATTCTACTTGCACAAATTACAATATGGCAAAACAATAAAAATAAAACACTAAGTGATTTATCTGAGCGTCTTTTACTGCGCAAGGGAATAGGCTGGACAGAAATTATTGCAGGCACACCGTTCGAAATGGCAACCAAAATGGGAAAAGTCCGAAAATACTTACAGAGCCAAGGTAAAGACCATAATTATTACTTTATCGAGGATAGTACCGGGATACCACCATATAAACCTTACAGTTCAGCCTCTGCGGGAGAGGAGCAAACCTCTGTGAATTCAATAATGCTCTTCGACCCCCAATGGTCTGAAACGGGTTTTTGTGAGATTACTGAAGTGTCAGGATTGAAAAGACTTCAGGCTATAACAAAAGATCAATCTTCCATATTACGATATTATTTCCCCAAAGAACACAAAGGGCAGATAAAGAAAATGCTCAGCCAAAACTCTACTTCCACAGCCGGGTAGGGTGTGCAACTTGTGCCTCAGGTACTTGTCGCTCAGGGACTTGTTTGCACACGCGGGAAAATCAATGTTCCCTTGTCCTTCAGTCGGACACACGGCCTTACGCGCAAAGTGGCCGCGCGGCGCGCCGTCACTTTGTCGCTTGAATAGTCTTGTTCGGCAGTCTAATCAATCTCAAGTCGCCAGCTCCGATCTAAATGGCTTCCGGTCAATTCAACAACTCCATTCGTAGTGACAACAATCTTGATTGTCGGATTTCCCGCGAGCGGGTTGAAATGTGCTTCAGCACTTTTCTTGTCGTCTGAGACTTTGCCCGGTCCCCCGGCGAACGCGTGATGATCGCTGGACCCTCCGAATGAGACTATGCTCATATCTCCCTCGATCACTTTTGCATTGAAGGTATATCCATCCACACGGCTGTTGTTGGACGGCTTGAACTGCACAATAGCTTCGTAACCTGAATTCGTTTTCTTGATTTCCTTAGCAAGCGGCACGAGTGTAGGAGGACCGTACATCTGCTTTGTTTGTTCTACTTGCTTCTGTAGTTCCCCGATCCGCTTGGCCTGTTCAGCGTCCCTTTCCTGAAGCTTGACGACATAGTCAGCCAGCTTCCGAAGGGACTGTGCTTCGTCTCCGGTGTACTTCTGAATAGCAATCGTGCGAAATGGTGTCAGAAGTGTCTCAAGACGTTGGATCTCGGCCGTCTTGTCAGTAACCTCCCCTTCCAGTTTTTTGTTCTCACTCTTGAGCTGAGAACGCTGGTGACCGACTGTAATCAGTGCTGCCACTATAAGGCCAATCGCGGAGACGATAGCAACCTGAACGCTTGCCTTCTGATAGAACCTCTGCGTCATGTCATATCTCCATGTCGAACATAATAATATACAACATTTATCCGCCACTCATTTGGCGGACTTTCCGCCTAACAATTTAGTCTACCGGAAATAAAAACTAAATACTATTCACTAAATACTAACGACTAAAAAACTCCACACCACTTCCCATAAATTCCCATATACCCCATTCCCGACCCAGTGTCAATAAATTTCAATATCCGTGCAAATTTATGCCCAAGGTATCCGCGTCTATTAACCCCCCTTTTTTTGCTGGCCTGCATATTCTTATGCGGGCCATCTCTGATGGCCCAGCGGACGCTGGCCGCAGGCTTCACAGATACTGGTATCGAGAAAGCCGCTGCCAAGTCCGCACCGGCTGGCAAAAACAAAATCCGCCCAATCTGCGTTAATCTGCGAAATCTGCGCCTAATTTCTCTTCGTGCCTTTTGTGCCTTCGTGGCAATAAATCCGTGTCTAAAAAAACTAAAAACCCCCTATACTCCCTAAATTAACAAAATGTTAATTTCAA
>CAZOUM010000074.1:0-12038 GCA_964582985.1 uncultured Pirellulales bacterium
TTTGCGCAAGAAAAGTGCTTAATGCGCATGGCTTATGTCACCGTCCGCAGGCTTACGGTAGAGGATTGAGCAGGGATCTTTTTGAGGTGTATAGCAATTGTGATGTCCCCGAGCTTGAAGAGGGGGTCAATCTTCCTGAGGCAGCATGGGTCTCGCATACGCTTGGCAAGCCGATTGTCTCAGTGGAAGCTATGACCTTTCTGAGCAGGCATGGTCACAATGTAATTAATCCTGTTCTTGGTGATGGGCGGAAACGATACGGGCTTGATGAGCCCCGCGGGTCATGGGAGACGAACCCTGCGATGCTGAGATGGTTCAGTAATGCTCATTATGCTCGCGGAGTCAACCGGGTGCAGATTCACAGTTTCGGGTATTCGCCTGACAGCGTGCCTTTGCCGGGCTGGCGGATGTATGCGGAGATACATTTGAATCGTAACGTTCCGTGGTGGAGGTATATGAAGCAATACAGTGCTTGGTCAGGGCGGATGCAATGGGTTCTTCAATCGGGATGGCCCGTGGCCGACAGTCTTGTTTATCCCGTCGAAGGCAGTGAGGGGGATGGGCATCATAGTACGCAAAGTGATGAGCAGCCGGCTTCGGCCATGAATTGTGTGGATGCTGCGAGCACTTATACTTTCAGCAGGATATGGGAAAGCGATGATAATCGGTATGACGTCAAGAACCTGTGTCTTTTGGGTGACATCAAGACGCTGAAAGAGGCGGACAAGATTGACCAGATGTTCAAAAGAGGAATCAAAATAACATATTGCGGGGTCGAGCCTGAGAAGTGGACGGTGTTCAAGGAACACAAGGTAGGGATAGTCGATGAGCTTTCGAAGAGTATTAAAAGGGCCCGGCGGGATGGCAAAATAGTCGACGGACGACAGCAAGGCTGGAAACAGGTTCTTGAGGAGAATCGTTCCGTCAGATGGTATCCTGAGGATGCAGCAATGACTTATCTCCACAGGCGGGTCGAAGGGGCGGAGGTTTATTTTGTTATGAATTGCGGTGAAAAATTTAATGGGGAAGTGGAATTCAGCGAGAGAGAGCTTATCCCTGAGATATGGGATGCGGACACCGGGAAGAAGACTGTATGTGGTCAATGGAGGCTCCACGATGGAAAAGTGCGAGTCAAAGTTCGGCTGGGACATCTTGAGTCGGCTGTAGTCGTATTTGTAAAAGGTGAGGAAGCACTTCGTGCCGAAAAGTGTGAAGGTGGAGAGATAATGAGGGACGATGATGCAAGATTATACGCACTGATTCCAGGAGACAAGATGTGCAGGGTGCTCTTATCTGATGGGAGCCTTAGAAATCTGAAGGTGAAAATGCCGGACGAGATTCATCTTAGTGACGGATGGACGCTTTATGCCAGTGACAGCGATGGGGTCGGAGTTAAAGGCAAAGCAGAGATGAAACTTGATAAGTTAAGACCGTGGAGACAGATAAGTGAGGTTCGCAACTACAGCGGTACGGGTAGTTATCGGATTGCGTTTGATGTCAGCTTGGAAATGTTGAGAGATGATTTATTGGTAGAACTCGATCTTGGGAAGGTATATGAAGTGGCCCAAGTATGGTTGAACGGCAAAAGGGTCGGCGTAAGCTGGTATCCTCCGTACAGGGTAGATATAACTGGGCATTTAAAGCGGGGGCCAAATGAACTGAGGGTTGATGTAGTCAATATTTTGAAGAATTATCTTTCGAACCGAGAGTATTCTCACCCGTCAGGGCTGCTCGGGCCGGTAAAGATACGGGGAATTACGAAGGTATTGCTGAATTAATAATCTCATCCGGCTTTGAAGGTGGTATGTTCACAGAAAAAAGGCCTCTTAATCTGCTAAACTCTCTCACTCTTGACCGCGTACGGTGCAAAAATATATATCTGCCCTGAATTGTACTTGCGCTATACCATTTAATTCTTGATTTTGCAAAGATTTCCGGCCTGCTGGTTTAGGCTTTGACCAGACTATATTATCCAGTTTGTCCACATTAGCTTTCGTGGCGCACATACAACCGCACTACAACCGAAAGGCCCAATATCTCATAAAACCACAAAAATCGCGAATCTATAAGGTTTGTAATATCAAAGACTTAAGGGATTTGAAAAAAACGTAAACATTTTCAATGTCCGTCTCCGGCGGGTGACTTAGTGTAGAACAAGCATATTGCAACTGCTCGACCATTCGCGCCCCGCGGGTCTATATCGTGGAGCCGCAAGTAGAAGAGGCTGAAAGCGTCTTTGACTGCCAGTCCCTGTGTCTCTATTAGGAACCGCAAGCCCGAATGTTCGTTCAGCCTTCCTCGACGACTTTCATGCCCATCAACCGGGCGATGTGGTACACGTTATCCATGTGGTTGCCGTAGAACACCACGCGGTGCAGCAGCGTCATGGCGTCCTCGGTCTCAAGGACGCTGCTCCAGTTGGCGGCCATCTTCGCCGCGTCGCGAACTTCGGTGACGATCTGGGTGCGACAACCGTGGACCGACTTCTCCGGAACTTCGATGATCTTGCCTGTCGAGGCGAGTATCGTATCCAGGTTGATCAGCTTGGCGCGGGTGATGGTCTCGCCAATGCGGTATTGGACCTCGGGCACACAGCCGCTGCCGCCTTTCTCGGAATGGCCGCGCAGCAGGTATGGCGCTTCCTTGCCATGGGGACCATCCATCTTCAGCGGCCCGGTGCAATGGGCGGTCCACAAAGCATTGCGAGAGGTATCGAAAGTAGCGTTGCCCTGGAATCCGGGACGATCGATCATATATTGAAACAGGAGCATGGTCAACAACGAGTCCATGTCCCCCTCGCACGCCGCGGGAATACCGTTGTCGCGAAGACGAGCAAATCCCAGACAGGGAAATCCTTTTGACAACCATCCCATACAGGTGCCCACAGCTAATCCCTGGGCCCGTTCCTGCTCCATTAAACGTTGCAACGCCACACTGACGCGAGCGGCCTTCCTGATATCCTCTTTGTTCGGTTCAATGATTTCCTTCGCGTTCTTTGTCCAGCGGTTGATCTCGGCTCTAACGGCGTTGTCTTCCGCGGCGGAAATCATCTCGTTGAAGGTCTTCTCTTCTACGGCCACGACATCGGCACCCAAACGCTTCTTGACTTGATCCGGAGACTGGGCAGGCGTCGTACCTCGAGCCGGAGGGAAGAGGAGGATCCGAGTCTGCTTCATCATAGGAATTACCCTCAGCAGACGAAGGGCTCGTTCGAGCTCATCGTATTTGCTACTGGCCAGAAGGGTGACGCGATGTCCCCGACGATGCCAACGGGGAGCATACATCCAATCGTGACCGCTGGCCGGCAGTGAGAATAACACCATGGGATGCGATCCGTCAAGAATCGGCTTCACTACCCTTGTTAAGGCAAAGTTTTGCACGTTGATAGCAAGGACCGGTGCTGCCGGCCCTGCCTTCTCTAACAGAGCTGCCGTTTGCTGGGGATTGCTCGACTGCCCCATTATTAGTTCGATGTTTCCCAGCTCCTTTTCCGCCTTGGCCAGGTGAATTTTCATGGCCTCTATTTGCCCGGCGTCGGCTCCCCAATTGCGGTCCTCCGGTACGGGCGTGCCGGTGAAGACGACGCAGATTCGCCACTTACCCCGGAATTGCCCAGGCGGTGACTGCGAAGCCCACGCGTGCTTCCAGTTTGCGCCGGCCAGCATCAACCCAGCGGCCACTCCCGTTCCAATGAACTCCCGTCGTGTGCAGTGTTCACACATAGCTATAACCTCCAAATGACAAAATGAAAGGAAAATCAACTACCATATACACAAGCAACTATAGCACCGGGGATATGACTATTCAAGAAAAAAATCCTCGCACCCAAGGCTGACACACAATATAGAGGCATACCGTTAGGGCCAGAACCGAGGGGTTTGTGTCTAAAATCTTTTCAAAATGAAGTTGGAAAGCTTTAGTTTTCGAGACAGATTTGATATTCTATTAGAAAACAGGCTCAGGGGTGTAGCTGAGCAATGATATAGAATGTTATACGGGAAATCCTAGGCCAGATAATCATAGTCAAATTATATATATAGCAATTCAATCGTCGTGTTTTTCACTTGAAAGGAGACCTTCATGTCACATTCTAACGAACCTTCCGGATGTCAGTGTTGTTCGATGAGTCGGCGCAGCTTTGTGACCGGATGCGCGACTTGTGTGGGAGCGATGATAATTCCCATGACCAGCAGCCTCGCCGCAGGAGGCGAGCCTAAAAACAAGCGGATTCGGGTACTATATTCTTTGCACGCCGGCGTTCAGCCCAGACCGGATTGGCCCAATGTCGGATTTGATTTTAATCCCGTTATGGAGCGGATGACGGCTGCTTTAGCGGCGGGTTGCCCTGGGATTGAGTTTATCCCAACCATGGCGAATGGGGAGAGTCAAGCCAAGGCGATTTTAGATAAAGACAAAACATCCAATATAGACGGCTATGTCGTTATGCAGATGAATTGCTGGAATCGCGTTGTCCAGACCATGGTAAAATCCGGCAAGCCCGTGCTCTATGCAGATTTCTTGTATGCCGGAAGTGGTGGCTTCCTGGTTTATACAGCTGGGTTTATTCGCCGGAAGACGCCGAATTTCGGATTCATTTGCTCCTCGCAATTTTCGGACGTTGTGGAAGCCGCCAAGTGTTTCTCTACGGTCAAGAAAGCCGACCGATTTGCTCAGGCCGTTGCGAAAGTACGAAAAGCTCAAACTCGGGCACCGAGTAGCCAAATCGTCAAGCTGGATAAGCTCGAGCTTCTCTCTCCTTCCAAATGGAAAGAGAAGATGAAGAAATCCAAGATTCTTACGGTAGGTGGTGAGGGTTGGCGCGGACCAAAATCTGTCATAGAGGAATTGGGAGTGCAGGTAATCGAAATTCCATACGCGGAAATCAACGAAGCCTGGAAAGTAGCCGACAAGGACAAATCCAAAGAAGTTGCAGATATGTGGGCAAATAGGGCAGTGAAGGTTGTCGGTGTACCGCAAAAAGTCCTCGAAACTTCAGCGGCCATGTACCTCGGTCTCAAGGCTGTGCTGAAGAACCATGGAGCCGATGGGGTCACCATCAACTGTCTTGGTGGTTTCTATGGTGGCCACATTCACGCTTATCCCTGCTTGGCTTTTCACGAACTGTGCAACGAAGGTGTGGTCGGAGCATGTGAATGCGACCTGCTCTCTGCCTCGACGATGGTGGCACTGAAGAATCTAACCGGCGGTCGTACTGGATTTATTTCCGATCCGGTCATGGACATAGCCAAACGACAAATCATCTATGCTCATTGCGTGGCGTCGAATCGTGCCTTTGGTCCGGGTGGTATAGACAATCCGATTGAAATCCTTACACATTCTGAAGACAGGCAGGGTGCATCGGTTCGTTCGTTGTTGCCTGCGGGATACATGACAACTACAGTTGAATTTGGCTCCTTCTGCAAGGAACTGCTGCTCCATAGAGGAAAGGCTGTCGATAACATTATCGAAGATCGCGCTTGCCGAACAAAATTGGCCGTCGAGCCTGATGGGGACATAGAGAAGCTCTTCACTCAATGGGATCATTACGGATGGCACCGGGTGACTGTGTACGGCGACTTGAAGGAACCTCTGTTTGAAATAGCCAAAATGCTGAAATGGAAAGTGGTCGAGGAGGCGTAATGACCTCCTTTTCGCGTTCAGATCCGTACAACTCGACTACAACCCAAAAGCCAAATAGCTCATAAAATCACAAAAAACACAAAGTCGTAAGATTGGCAATATCAGAGACTTAAGAAATTTGCAAAAAAAGTAAACATTTTCAATGTCCGTTTGGTTTTTGGGGCTCATTCGTTGGAAAATAACCAGGTAACAAATAATTATGGTGTATTGGGATGCTTATTTAAAGAATGCGACGAGGTCCCCTTTTTCGGCAATTTTTGACTATGCTTCAACTCATATGATCCAATCACTTTAGCAATCTTGCTCGAAAACATAGGTAGCTTTGCAAATGTGGTACGGCTTATATGCATCAACCTTTTTGTAAAGCCTTAGAAAAGTGTCGGGCTATCATTCTCTGGCTTTTTGGCAGCGCTTGCGCCAGAGACCTTGTTTTGTACAGTTGCAAATTGGATGACTTTTGTTTCTTCATTGGATTTTGGCTCGCAGTTGGCTTCTTCATCTGGAATATAAGGTATCAACCCTTTCGAATAAGCTGCTTCCTGGAACTCACGCGGAGCAACTCGCATGTCCATTACAAATCCATTAACTTCAACCTTCCAAACAAGCAGGCGCCCGCCCGTATCCATTGGGACAATATCCAACACATCACGGATAATCTTTGATTTACTGGTCATTGTTCCCTGCGAGACCCCAAAACCTTTAGCAAGTTCAGCTGAACCCATGTAAGGTTCTATACTCGGATCGTGCAGAAAATTTACCCAACCCAAGGCGTGAATAATTCCGCTTGCCCAGCTTTTCGGCCTACCTTGTTTAACATTAATAGGCGAGCCCTTCTGACAGATTTTTACAGCCATATGGTTAGCAAGCTGCTCGTAGTATTCGCCAAGGTGTTCTTCGCAAAAATCATCGGTCAATTTCACAATAGCCGTAAAAACATCGTGAAATTCCCTAACGTTTCCTGCTCAGGACTACAAGCCCTGCCACCCCAATTACAAACATGGCCAGGCCGGGTATGAAGATTGCTTTTCTCGGCACTATAACATTCTTTCGAACCTTCAGCGCCAGCTCAGCCACCACCAGCTTACCGCCTTTCGTCTCAACGTCAAATTTATAGTCCCCGGCCTCGGCCACTGAAAAGGTCTTCAGCCCTGTACTGGAATGGCTGAACCCTCCAATACTAATCGTTTTCTTTTTGCCTTTTTTGCTTTCTCTTTTTTTAACCAGCCGTAGCTCTTTCTCCCAGATAAGTTTCTCCCCCAGCGTGAGTCGAGTCTCGTATCTCGCTTCTTTACGAGTGCCGCGGGCCTTGGCTATCTTGGCCGCGATATTAAAAGCAATCGGATTCATATCCGGCTCAAGATGCACTGTTACAGGAGTCGACCATTTCGCATTCTTGGCTATGGTTGCCTCAAGTCGCCCAACGCCGGCGCTTTTGACATCCTGTTCGAATATTGAAAATTGCCCGGCACTCGAGCCGCTAAGAAACACGCAGTAAAGTAAGTAACCGAAGCCAAGAACAACACCGGCAACCACAAGCCCGATTAATCCCTTTTGCATTTTACACCTCCTTGTAAATAGTTATCACATCGCAGAAGGTTTTGTATTGTTGTAACTACAACTACTTGATTTTAATGCTCTTAAAAAAGCGGGTGATGGGAGTCGAACCCACATAGCCAGCTTGGAAGGCTGGTGCTTTACCGCTAAGCTACACCCGCGATAGAATTTGATTATTCGCAGTCGATTACTTATAATTCGGCAATTCGCCGGTTATTATAAAAAATCCGTGGTCAATTGTATATAGTAATGAGGAAATAACAGTGATTATTGCAGAAATAGCCGCGGCAGCCAAGGCGGCATCGATTCGGCTGGCTGTGGTCAAAAGCGAGGTAAAAGACAAGGCGTTGGCCGAAATCGCCAAGGCCCTCAAGGCCCGCAGCGCCGAAATCGTCTCGGCCAACGAAAAAGACCTGGCCGGCGCCGAGAAGAACAATCTGGCTGCGCCTTTGCTCAAACGCCTCAAGTTTGACCAGGGCAAAATAGCCGATGTTTGTGCCGGCATTGAGAGCCTGGTCAAACTCGATGACCCCGTGGGCAAAACGCTCAGCGCCGCCGAACTTGACAAGGGCCTTGAGCTTTACAAAGTCAGTTGCCCAATCGGTGTTATCGGGGTTATCTTTGAATCCCGGCCGGACGCACTTGTGCAAATCTCAACGCTCTGCCTAAAGAGCGGCAACGCCGTGCTGCTAAAAGGCGGGAGCGAAGCGCAGCATACGAACAGGATTCTGGCGGAGACTATCGCCGAAGCGACCAAGAAGGCAGGGCTGCCGGGAGGCTGGATTCAGCTTTTAGAGACACGCGAGGATGTGGCAAAGATGCTGGCGCTGGATGAATGTATTGACCTGATTATCCCCCGCGGCTCGAATGAGTTTGTCCGCTATATTATGGACAACACCAACATACCCGTGCTGGGACACGCCGAAGGGATATGCCACGTCTACGTCGATGGCGATGCCGATTTGGAGATGGCGGTGAATATCGTCGTCGATTCCAAGTGCCAATACGTGGCGGCGTGCAACGCGGCTGAGACTCTGCTGGTTGATGAGAAAATAGCAAAAGATTTTCTGCCGAAAGTTAAAAGTGCTTTGGAAGCAAAGAACGTTGAGCTTCGCGGGTGTGAGAAAACAAAATCAATAATTGATATGAAATCGGCAACGGAAAAGGATTGGTCAACGGAATATTTAGACCTCGTCCTTTCGATAAAAGTCGTGGGCGGTCTGGATGAGGCGATTGAGCATATAAACAAGTACGGGTCCAATCACACGGACGCTATTGTCACCGAGGATAAACAAAAGGCTGACAGGTTTATGGATTTGGTTGATTCTGCGAATGTGTTCTGGAATTGCAGCACGCGGTTTAGTGACGGCTTCCGCTACGGGCTCGGGGCCGAGGTGGGGATAAGCACGAATAAGATTCACGCCCGCGGGCCGGTGGGACTTGAAGGACTTGTGATTTATAAATGGAAGCTGCTGGGCTCCGGCCAGATTGTAGCCGACTACGCCGGGCAAAACGGCAAAAAATTCACGCACAAGAAGCTGAAGTGGTAATTGGCCACAGATTTCACAGATTCTTGAAAAGAAATTTGGCGGGGATTGCGGAGCATTTTTTGAGAGAAAAAGTTCTAACGGGGTTGACTTTTCCCTTCTTTGCCGCTATTTTGTGGCGTGAAAGGTGCATCCGGGCGTCGGAGAATGCGTGTTGGAAATGAGGGAAACGAGGAGGAAGGCCAGCAAGGTTTGGTTATAACGCAAGTATGTCATCAGCAAAAGAAAGCAAATGCGGCAAGGAAACAGGAAGCGTGGGCGATATAAGTGCCGACCAATCGGACCCGATTGCGAGATATGAGCGCTGTTCGTATTGCGGTAGTCCATTGAATTATGCATTCTATTTTTGCACGGTATGTGCGACACCTTATCGGCCTATATCCGAAGTGATTCCACCTGTTCCTCCGCGTCCTTTAACGGAAGGCGAGTTAATACGGCAGAAGGTGCCGAATGTCTGGCGGGTGTTCTGGACTTACGCAGTTGTCATATTTGTTGTCTTGGTTCTGCATTATGCGTTGTATGAAGGACAGCAGAAGGTCAACGCTCTGATTTTCGGCACTATATGCATCCTGCTTACCACTGTTGTCTTTGAAGTAATATTTTGGCGTTCGTTGGTCGTACAACTCAAGCAATTTCGTTTTTTAACGGCCGAAGTGTTGGTTGGTTTTTTGATTTTGGTCTTGCTGCTGGTGGTCAATTATGGGTACCGGTGGTTTATTATCTATTTGTTGGGAGGGGAAGATTCGTCAGACGTGTGGCTACATGAGAGCGGCTTGAGCGGTGCTGCCATTTTTGTGTTGCTTTGTCTGATACCGGGCATTACAGAGGAAATTGCTTTCCGGGGCCTGATTCAGCACTGGCTGCATACGGTGTTGAAGCCTTGGCGGGCAATCTTGCTGACTTCTGCTCTTTTTACGGCACTTCACCTTTCGGCACTGATCGCACCTTATATTTTTCTGCTTGGGTTGTTATTAGGGTGGGTGAAGTGGAAAAGCAGGAGTCTCTATCCGAGTATGTTGATGCATATCGCGCATAACTTGGTAGTCGTGTCGGTATTTCCCATGATCACACAATGAGAGATGATGCGCAACTGGCTGAGCTTGAATTAGTAACCAGGAGTAGTGTATGGGTCTTGTGATTTTGGCTATTTTTGGAATTATCTGTGCCGTCATAGCGCACAACAAAGGTCGCAGTGCTATCGGCTGGTTCTTTATTGGTTTTTTCTTTCACATACTTGCATTAATTCTGGTGCTGGTGGTCTCGAATCTAAAAGAAGCCAAGGAGAAAGAAGCCCATGTTGAAATGGAGCAAAGGCGTTTGCGTGAGCAATTGCGTCAGGAGCGCCTCAAGACTGAGCAACTGCGCAAATATACGCAGGTACGGCTGGATGCCCATGACCAGGAGCTGGACATTGACACTCGACACGTGGGACCTTTACTGGAACAAGCCAACATACAGGCGATACTTGACAATGGTCAGGGGCTTTCTGAGCAGGCGGCTCGCATTGAACCGGAGAAAAAAAGCACAAGCATGAAAACACAGTGTCCACATTGTCAGGCCAGGTTTAAGGTGCCTGAGGAACACAAAGGCAAAAAGGCCAAATGCTCGAAATGTAGTAAGCCGTTTGTTATCGCCCCATTTGTCGACAGCATGGCGGTGCAAGAGTGCACAAGCTGCGGCAGGAAGATAGAAGGACTTGAGCAGGTTCGTGTTGTTGACGGCCGGATTATTTGCAAACACTGTGATGGAACACTGCAAAAAGGTCCTAAGCAGGCCGAGACAATAAGCGACGGTTGGTATTATCAGGAACGAGACACCACGGTAGGTCCTTTCTCTATTGAGATGGTCAAACGGCTTGCTAAGGAAGGCAAGATTAATTCATCGACACCTATTTGGCACGAATCACTGGATAAGTGGACCGCCGCGGGCAAAGTTGGCGAGTTAGGGTATGGAGATTGGCCATGGATAGCCGCAGAATAGAAGGCACATTTTACCTGGACGGCCTTTTGGAAGGGCCGTTATTTTCAGCCGATGATGAGAATATTATCAACGCTTTTGTAAAACAGGCAAAGGCGGCCGGGCTCAAGTTTGATACGGCTCTTGACGCAGGACGTTTTAGTTTTCTGGCGGATACCGAGCCTGTTGAGATACGGCCTGGGGAAGAGTCCGCGGATGTGCGGGTGGTCAAGTGTCTGAACGACTTCCTGAAGAATTATTCGCCCGAAGAATGCATGAAACTGATGTCCACGCTCCGCAGCGTGGAGTATATTCCGGGCCATGAAATCCAGACGCTTTATGGCATCAAGCCCGACGCGACAACGGCGGTTGAGCAGCGAACGGTAAGGGCCGAGACAATCGGTCCGGCGCAGCCGCCGGACTGGAGGTACAAGCTGAGACTTGCAGCCGTTCTGGCGGTGGTTTTGTGTGCGGCGATAGGTGTATCGTCTTTTTTTGTTCCGTATCGTGACATCGCCAGGCGCCTCATCGAGAAGGCGAGGCCGTTTAAGATACAGGATTTGAAAGTTGATGCCAGTGCCTATGGAGAGTTTTTCAGTGTCGAGGCAATGGAATTGGACAGGGACAACGAAATCATCCGCATCCTGTGCAGGGCATCGCAGAAGTACCCGGCCACGCAGGATGAGCTGAACAGGTTGTGGAAATCGTCCGCTGATTCGGTGTCTCGGCGGCTGGCGGTCGAGGCCCTGACGCGCAACTGCGTTCGATGTGAATTCTTTGACCGCGATGGAGATTTCAGGGGTCAGCAGCTCTGTTATATGCGCTGGAAGGAGGACAAGAAAGAAGTCTTCACTATCGTGATACCGTTTAGGAGATATCTCGGCCGCGTCACAATCACCTACTGACAATGGCATCTCATCTTTTCTGTGGTGACGCTCGTAATTTAAGCGACGCGGTTCAGGGGCTGGATGCCGGACCCATGATTGCAGTCGAAGGCAAGGTGCGAAATTCGCGGATAAGGGGCATCATTTTTTTGACACATCGGGTCAAATCAAATAAAACTACGGCACGGCTGGCTGGATAAGCTGAGCAACTGAGTCTGACAGGTACGACAGGCAGCCAGCTTGCCGGCTTTGGCGTTTGGGTCTTTTGAGGCAGGCAAAGTGTTCCAAACGTTTTCCAACTGGATGGATGTGGTGGATTCTGCGAATGTGTTTTGGAACTGCAGCACGCGGTTTAGTGATGGCTTTCGCTATGGCCTTGGGGCCGAGGTGGGTATAAGCACGAATAAGATACACGCCCGCGGGCCGGTGGGACTTGAAGGGCTCGTGATTTATAAAT
>CAZOUM010000075.1:0-11710 GCA_964582985.1 uncultured Pirellulales bacterium
AAAAAACCCCAAATTTCTATAACACAGCTCTCTTTAGCGCCTTTCATATTCGGACTCAGAAGCTTGGCTGTTCCTATAAGAACTTCGCAACTGGGCAAGTACCGGCGGTAACTGTCAAAATCCAAGTCTACGTAAAAGCGGCGATTTAATACCGCCGATAACAAAAAATGTAAAGCTAAAGTGCCGAAGGCAAGTACAGTGGTCAACAACTAAACAGAGCGTCAATTATGTCAATGCAATCAAGGGAGGTAAAAGTTTTAGCAGCGTTTCTGACTTCATTGCTGGCAGGGGTAATTATCTTAATGGCTCTTGGCAATAAGCCTCCCTCTGCTGGTGCGTTCTGTCTGTCGGGTTATTACGGTCTTGGTTCTGTTGAAAAAGCGATTCTTTCCGGATTAGTGCAGCCTCCGGACCGATGGGAGCGGATTGTGGTCTACTACAGCGGTACTAAGGGCGGCAATGCAGAACGGTTGCCCGCGCTTAGCGGACCGGCCGGTCCGAAGGACATCAGTTGCCACTTTGTTATCTGCAACGGCTTCGGCGGCGCCGATGGCCAGATACAATCAACAGAGAAATGGCACAAACAATGCTCAATTACAACGGGCAGAAACCGGACCGGCAGTGCTCAGGCAATCCATATTTGTGTTATAGGCGATAGTAAGACTGCACGCCCAACCGACCTCCAGATTAAACGAGTAGAGGCACTTGTGGAAGGGTTGTGCAGAGAGTTCGACATTGAGCCCGAGTCCATCCGTTACCCGGATGATTGGCGGTAGCATGGAATCCCCATAAATCACTTCGAAGGAGTACTGACACCACATTCTATTTATAGGACTTGCGAGCTGGGCTTGTCCTATAAAAAGGCAACACGAGGGCAATTATTACAGCCCCTTGTGAAAAGGCGAATCTACTTAAAGGGGTGATTTGAAAGGACCGATAGCCATATACGAAGTTGAACTATAGAAGCGAACTATTGCTATAGGTGAATGGTCAGGTGTTGGAGGTGTGAACAAAACCAGGGAAAGGAGTCGACAGTGCTGCTCGACACAATATTGGGTTGTTTCAGCACGGATATGGGCATTGACCTCGGCACTTGCACCACACTGGTATGTGCACGTGACAAAGGTATTATCCTCAATGAACCATCTGTAGTAGCCGTCTACAAAGGCACTAATCAAGTTCTAAACAATGGCGAAGGAGTTGGTTTGGTTGCTCGTGAGATGCTTGGTAAGACACCGGGCTCGATTAGCGCAATAAGACCTCTAAAAGACGGTGTAATCAGCAACTTCGAAATCACGGAAGTAATGCTTACTTATTTTATCCGAAAGGTTCACGGCAGGAGCGGCTTCATGAAGCCTCGGGTCGTAATTGCAGTTCCAACCGGAATAACCGAGGTTGAACGCCGCGCAGTTGTCGAAACCGCCGAACGTGCCGGGGCGCGGAAGGTTTATCTGGTTGATGAGCCAATGGCGGCAGGGATAGGAGCTGGTCTGCCGATTAGCGAGCCCACCGCCTCGATGATAGTTGATATTGGCGGCGGGACGACGGAAGTGGCCGTAATGAGCTTGGGCGATATCGCCGGTTCTGAATCAATCCGCGTCGGCGGTGACGATATGGATGAAGCGATAATTAATCACCTCAAAAAGACCTACAACCTGCTTGTCGGCGAAGCAAGAGCTGAAAAAGTCAAGATACAAATCGGCTCTGCTGTTCCTTTGGAAGAGGAATTGACAATGGAGATAGCCGGCAGAGACACAATTTCCGGCCTGCCAAGGAAGATTGTAATAACAAGTGAAGAAATTCGTGAGGCACTTCGTGAACCGATCGCTGCAATTATAGACACGGTCACGGCCACGCTGGAAAAAACCCAGCCGGAATTGGCGGCTGATTTGATAGATAACGGGATACACATTTGCGGTGGGGGCTCACTCTTGCGAGGAATGGATGCGGTACTGACAAATGCGACAGGCTTAAAGGTCCAAAGAGTCGAGGACCCGCTCAGCACCGTAGCCCACGGCACCAGTGTATACCTGGAAAATCTTGAATTGTGGAAGGATACGATGGACCACGGCAGGTCTAACGGGGGATAAAAAGCCTTTGGTTGACAGCCGGAGATAACCGTGCCTGCCCAGGGACGGAACAGAAGGTGCTAATATGGCAAAGAAGCAAACCAAAAGCTCTGGGCAAGTGCTGTTTACCTTGTTTATGTTAGCCGGCTTTATTTTCCTGTTTACCCCTCAGAACCTCACAAACAGATTTCAGCTCGCTTTTGCGCACATTTTCAGCCGACCCTTGAGCATTAGCAGAGACTTTGCGCTTTTAATACAGACGCGCCAATCTCGTACTGACGTTGTTAGCCACAGCAGATACAATCAACTCCGAAACCAACTTTGCAACCTTATGCAATGGCTGCATCAAGAGCATCAAAAGGTTGAAAGGCTGTCAGGACTTCGGGATAGAACTGTATTGGAAGGGGTGAATTTTGTTCTGGCTGATATCATTACAGCCTGTGTTGGAGGTCCGTATAACGAGCTTATTATCAACCGCGGCAAAAACGACGGCCTGGCTAAAGGCCAGTTCGTTTTGGGCGACTACAGCGTTATCGGGATTGTATCCGACATTGATTCACGCACGGCGCACGTCAGGTTAGTCACCGACACCACGTCCAAGATAGCAATAAAGATAACAGACGTAAACACAGGAACGATAATGCAGGGAAACGGTGACAACTGCGCAAAGGTCGAACTGCTGTCCAGAAAGCACGAAGTCACAATCGGCGACGTTATTTATGCGCAAAAAAAGCCGGGGTTCCTGGATGTCCCGATGATAGTAGGAACAGTGGCGCAATGCAAAACGGACGATAAAAATCCCCTTCTGTGGGACATAACTGTCAAACCTGCCTGTGAGGTCAACAGGCTAAAGAGCGTAACGGTGGTCGTAACGGCCGCACACAAGTATCCAAGAGGTGACAGAAGACACGTTGGTTCTAAGTCGTACGAGTATTTGGATGCGGGCGGGGAAACAGGCTTGGCGGATTCCGCTGTGCCTGGTGGTCAGTGAGTGCTAAAGGTGAGTTTGTGCAGATAAAAAGATGATTCATTTCGAGAGCAAACAAGGAGAGTAATATGGCTCGTTATCGTTCCAGTCTTTACAGTATACGAAGAAGGCGAAAGCAAAGACGGATACCTATCATTTTAGCGTTCGTAGTTATTGGGGCAGTGATTGCGTCTGTTTATGGGTATCATCCTTTCCACAGGAGCAAAAACGAAACTGCTGCGACCTTAACAGGTGCTGATATAATAAAGGATGCTGCAGATTTGGGGGCACTTGTGATGCCGGAAATCGAATTAGTCGAATACGGTCCAGAAGCTGCTTCTGAATCCAACGCCAAAGTTGACGAGCTTATAACCGAAACGACGGTGCCGACCGGTGCAAAGCAAAGCAGGATTATAGAGGCACGGGACAAGCTTAACGAAGCGTTGACGCTGCCGATGAATGGGCGGCAGCGGGCCTTTGTGAAAAAGCAGCTATCTAAGCTTGCCGATAAATGGCTTTTCAGTAGAACCGTTTTCAAACAGGATAAGCTTTGCGGCAGTTATAAGGTTGAACCAGGTGACCAATTGGCGGCCATCGGCAGGCGATTCAAAGTGCCGTACGAGATTCTTATGAAAATTAACAACATCAGCAGACCCGAAGCCCTGCGAGCAGGAGAGATGATAAAAGTAATTAACGGCCCGTTTCACGCCACGATATATCGTTCCACTTTTAGAATGGACTTGTATCTTCACGACACTTTTGTACGGAGTTTTTCTGTAGCTTTGGGCCAGCCGGGTATGGAAACCCCGACAGGACGCTGGGTTGTCAAACCAAACGGTAAACTGATATCGCCTACCTGGCCCGACCCGGTTACCGGTAAAACCTACGAAGCAGAGGACCCGGACTATCCTTTAGGGTCGAGGTGGATAGGGCTGGAAGGTATCGAAGGAGCTGCCAAAGGCAGAACAGGCTTTGCTATTCACGGTACAAAGGATGCCGGAGAATTAGGCACGGCGAGGTCGCGAGGATGTATTCGCCTTTACGACGAAGATGCCAAATTGGTGTATGATTTGTTGACGCCGGGTCTCTCACAAGTGGTAATAGTGGAGTAAGAGGCAGCAAAGAATTGGGGACGGTGGTATTGAAAAGCATCTTCAGTATAATATGAGCTTTAGATTGTATTGACCAAAGGGCTGCAAGCCTTTGCAGCCCTTTTTTGTTGCGCATAGCAAGGCATCACACCCGAAGGAAAACTTTTCGCCAAGGACCTATAAAAACTCAACCCTCTTCGTCAAACGGCCGTAATCGGCTTCTTAGAGGCCGTTTTGCGGCTATTTAGTTGAACCAAAGCGGTGTTTTCGGTATAATGCTATCAACAATCCAAGGACGGGGGCGTTACCAGAACACTGGAAGTAATCTGGACTACTGCTAATCCAAATAATCCGATTACGAGAAGGGTGCTCATTGAGGAAAGCAAGGGTTAAAGGTTTTGGGGGTGTTTTTCTAAACCACGGGACCGGGCTTGCTATTGTTCTGCTTGCGGCAATTACTTATGCCTTAAGCTGCATCGATGCCATAGGTTATGCGGCGACTGGCGGGCAGACAACTTTGCTCAGTACCAGCGTCCCTGAAACAGGCACTGTCAGTGCAGGTGTTTTGAACAAATCCGGGAGAGAGGTCGAGGCTGAACGACACGGGCCAAGCACGGCCGACAATCCTGCCGCTAATTCCGAGGCGTCCGGCGAATGGCAGAGCGTGCAAATGCGCGTAACAGCCTATTGCCCATGCCCAAAATGCTGCGGCAGATATTCAGATGGCGAAACGGCCTGCGGTCACAAAATACTTCCGGGCGATGCCTTAGTAGCAGCCGACAAGAAATACCCGTTTGGGACCGAAATGGTCATCTCCGGCTACAACGGTGGAGAGCCCGTGAAAGTGCTGGACAGAGGCGGTGCAATCTATGAAAATCGGCTCGACGTACTCTTTCTCTCCCACGAGGAGGCCCTGGAATGGGGCGTTAAGTATATCGATGTCAAAATACGTCGCGAATAACGCAGCAGAGGCCGGAAAAGCAAATCAACGCAAGTGGACACGTCCGAGGAACGTGAGAACATGCCGAAAAAGCGATGACGCGGAAAATTTAGCAGTAAATGGCAGCTACGAATGTTCTTGGCGTTTAGCTTTAGACGATAGTGCTGAATTCCGGAACGCACCCTCCAAAACCGCCAAAAAAGGATTTAAAAGAGATGTACTCAGGTACGGCGTGAAGATTTGCAAAACATCTTTGCCGACTCGATGATTTTACTGTTGTTCCGGCTGTTCTTCTTTCTTCGCGCTCTTTTCTCGTTGAATCGCTTCGTAAACTTCTCTGCGATGGACCGGAATTTCCTTCGGGGCCGTTATGCCCAGACGAACCTTATCGCCACGGACATCGACGATGACAATCTCGACGTTGTCGCCTATCATAATCGACTCATCTTTTTGCCTACTTAAAACCAACATCTCCAACTCCTTTTGTCGGCTGGTCTTATCTAATTCTACGAACGAATCCGGCTATTGGTTCACCGTCCGTCAAGGCCTTTTGTATGCTGTTATTTCACAATGAGTTAGCCCGAGAACAGCACCGATTAAACGAACTCTGAACACAAGTATATTTTCGACTAATTTCGAGGCCGAAAACAACTATTTTTGCCGGTGTGGTCGCCATCAAGGGGCAATTCTGGGGCTTCTCGTACATAACTGGTTAAAATATATGGACTTATTGTAAAGAGCGACTTGAAAAAAGATGCATCAAATTTTGCTGTATGCGGCCCTTTTTGCTCTTTTATGCGTGTTTTCGCCAATAATTACAGCGTACAGCCATCCAGTAGCCGGCAAATGAGCCTAATGCGCCAAAAGCCACCATCTGCAGAGGCAGAATTGAAACCACTACGTTTGGGAAAAAAGGCGCCGGCCAGCGTTGAACGAGATGCTCTAATACATCTTGCTTGACGTAAGTGATTATGGCAAAGAATGTTAGAGCGCCGCTGGCAATTGTGGGCCATACATAGCTAACATCGAGGAACTTCTTGAACACGAAAGCAGCAAGCCCAAAAGAGAAACATACAGCGAAAACAATCTGCCCGGTAGCCGGCTGGGCCACAACGGAACCTAATTTGTTGTCGAAGATTCTAACGTCGCGAGCTAACACCGCGATACATAATTGGGCTATTAGGGCTGAGCCGATTAGCGCAACTACCGCATTCGAATATACACTCGAGTTGGACGCAGCATTATCTTTGGCTTGGTCCGAGTGAGGTCTTGCGCGGATTTTCCAGCCGACAAGAACTCCAGCAAATCCGGCAGCGAGGACAGCCAGCCAGAAAAGCGGCTCCCATTTCAATGCTGAAAAAAGTGCCTGTCGCTGTGTGAAGCTCGGATTCGCCCGCATCAGCCCGGTCATACTGCCGCAGCGCACCGCCCAGATAGCTAAGCCGGATGGTACAGCCAAAACGCCGATTTCTCGGCCATAGGGCCACGAAACAAAGTAGGCGAGCAATCCCGTTAAGAATGCCAAACCTACCAAAGTTACTTTGCCACCGCCGCTAATAGTGTCGGCAGATACAGCCCCGAGCGGCTCAGGTGCTGCTGACAGCCAAGCCAAAAAACCAATAAGGATTACTCCCGTGGCTGCCGAAGCAGCGATTCTCAACCTCATTACCCAAGACAGCTCCACAACTTAGCTCCGATTAGCACACACTTGTACAGTTACCACCGAGACTAAAATACGCCCACAAGGATTATAGCTAAATTAGTTTGCAGGTAAATGGTCAGGACGATTCGATTTTGGCTGCTCTCACTTGCTTCGTCTTTGTTTGCAAGGACAGCCGCTTTTCTTCTTGGTCGTGCTGGTCTTAGGTCGCGGCTTTGGGTTTGTCCTGGTCCTTGGCACTCGCTTGCGTGCAGGCCTTTTTGCTATCTTAGGATTTTGTTTTTTTCCCCCTTCAGCCTTGGGGCGCAGCCCTTTGCGTTCTTCCAGTTGAGTCGTGACTTGAAGGAGAATGTCGGCCGTCACTTTAGCACGCTGTGTCAAGTCATCAATTTGTTCTTGCTGGGCTTTTATAGTCTCCTGCATTTCCTGCTTTTCCCGCTGACAGGTAACTTGCTGATTCGACCCGCAACCTACGAGCAAAAACATACATAGCACCGGACCAATTGCATAATAGACGGCAGTTTTAACACATCTCATAAAGGTTACCCTCAACAAAACAGTGAATTTGCAGCTTCCGATACATCGGCAGCCAAAACAATATTTTAGCAAATTCGTTCGAGGATAGCAAGCTTTTCGACGGCAAACGATGATAGAGAGGAAGAATTTAAACCGAATACCCCGATTTCGAGCCAATATGGCGGCTGCCGGCAAGGGCTGGAAGTCCTTTATTTTCCTGAGGTTTGCAGAATGCGGTTCTGCACAAATGATTTGAACTTAGCTGCTGACAGATTTATGATATGAATGCAAAGATGAACAAAGAACACAGACATGAAGAATCAGTTCGCGCCTTTACTGCTGCGTGCGATTATTTGGTTGGTGGTGTGAACTCGCCGGTGAGGGCCTTTGGGGGGGTCGATATCGACCCGGTTTTTATCGCTTCAGCAAAGGGCTCAAAAATTTACGATATCGATGGCAACGAGTACATTGATTACGTTTGTTCATGGGGGCCAATGATACTCGGCCACGCCCACGCGGAGGTACTGAAGGCTATTGAAAGAGCAGCGCGAAAAGGCACGTCGTTCGGGGCACCGACGTTAGCTGAAACTGAGCTGGCTGAGAGAATAGTCACGGCCTTCGATTCCATCGAGAAAGTCCGGCTTGTCAGTAGCGGCACCGAAGCGGTAATGAGTGCTATCCGGCTGGCCCGCGCGTATACCAAGAGGGATTTAATAATCAAGATGGCCGGCTGTTATCACGGCCACAGCGATTCGCTTCTTGTCGCGGCGGGTTCCGGCCTTGCGGAAGGGTCTATTGCCTCAAGTGCGGGCGTCCCTGACGAGATAGCCAAACTTACTATCGTGATACCATATAACGATAAAGATGCGGCAGAAGCGGCCTTCCAAATCCACAAGGGTGAAATCGCAGCAGTATTGGTTGAACCTGTGGCTGCGAATATGGGGCTCGTGCCGCCGGTTGAGGGCTACCTGCAGACGCTTCGTGATTTATGTGACGAGAATGACTCGCTGTTGATATTCGACGAGGTGATAACCGGCTTTCGGGTCGCCTATGGTGGGGCGCAGGAGCTTTTTAACGTAAAAGCTGACATTACCTGTCTGGGGAAAATCATAGGAGGAGGCCTGCCGGCGGCTGCTTTTGGCGGCCGAGTTGATATTATGGATATGCTTGCTCCAACCGGCCCCGTGTATCAGGCAGGCACGCTCAGCGGTAACCCGATAGCCGTGGCAGCAGCTAATGCGACACTGGATCTGTTGACAAGAGACGACTGTTATCAAAGGCTCGAATTTTTGTCATCGCTGTTGGAGGCGGGTCTGGCTGAGGCCGCTAAGGATGCAGGCATACCCGTTACAATCAATCGCGTCGGCTCACTTATGAGCTGCTTCTTTACTGACAGTCCGGTAAGGAATTTCGCCGATGTTCAGTCAACAGATATAAAACGCTTCAAAAGATTCTTTGCAGAAATGCTGCGTCAGGGTATTTACCTTGCCCCAAGCGCTTATGAGGCAATGTTTGTCTCCCTGGCCCACACCAAAAAGGACATTGAAAGGACCATAGAGGCGGCGAAAAACAGTCTCCGCAGGATGAAAAATGAGAAATAGTATAGTAACAGCGTTTCTCTGCGTCGTGGTTGCGGCTTTTGTCTTCGGTGCTGAGAAGGTGGAAAAGAAACAGGCATTTCAGCCGCAGTTTAAGAGGGATTGAGAAAAGGTACATAAGCAAATAGCTGCAAGAGCGTGACTGAGATTCGGTCAACTATGGTTATCAATGCCGTTCGCCCCTTTCGACGGTCAATAAATTGCTTGCACACAGGGCGGGGGTGAAACATAATAGTCAGCGACAAAAAAGAGTAATACGCTAAACACTAAATTTAGGAGATTGAAAGATGGACAACGACCAACCCAAACAAAACAATTTGGTTGAGACGACGGATTGTCTCGAAGCGGTCGGAGTGTTCAGGGGATGGAAAAACTTTTTTTTCGTAATCGTAATACTCTGTCTCATATTGCTGCAGGTATCGTTTTGGCTTGTGAACACCGGTTATGTTAAAGCTGAAAGTGAAACCGAGCCGCCGAGCAAAGCAGGTGAGCTAATCAAGCATCCGCCGGCGGACACGCCGCCCCCTGAAGGCACACCACCACCTGCAAAGGACCTTACCATACCTCTCAACGAGAACCTGCCAAAGGAACCGGTCGAAGATGAAAGGACCGCAGGAAAGATGGTCGGCGAGCCAAATGAGCTGGGCAAGGCAGCATCGCAGGAGGGGCAAGGGGGTGATTCTCTGTTTGGCATAGAATTCAAACACATAACTTGGGCTGTCCGATTAATCAACTTTGTGATTGTGCTGGCGGCTACGCTTTATTGCCTGACGATACTGTTTATTCTGAAAGTGTCGCTGCTCGGACGACTCGGCGGCATAAACCATATCTGTCGAGCGTTTTTCTTGTCCCTGGTTATGGTCATTTTGCTTTTGCCGTGGCAGCTGGTTTTTGGCCGAGTGGTTGCGGGGGCCTTGTATACACCGGGTGAGTTGGCAAGTTCCTATGCCGCCGCGGGCGGCGGAATATTCGAAGCTGTGCTTCACTACTTGCGGTTTGTTGGTTACTGGGTGCTGGTGGTATTACTGCTTATCTCATCGCAACTGCGCAGCGGCCGGTGGACAAAGGCGACACTTCGCCGGCTGGAGGTGATATAAGAAATGGCTCGTGAGAGAATTGGCTTTGTCGGCACCGGTATTATGGGTAAGGCGATGGCTCGTAACCTGCTAAAGGCAGGATACTCGGTGACCGTTCACAATCGCACGAAATCAAAGGCCAAAGAGCTTCTCTCAGAAGGCGCAAGCTGGGCCGACAGTGCTGTGGCAGTTACAGGCAATAGTGACGTAGTGATAACTTGTGTTCCTGATACGCCTGATGTTAAGCAAGCTCTTCTTGGTGAAAACGGCGTGATTGAGGCTGCGAGGAAGGGTCTTATCTGCGTTGATATGAGTACCATATCGCCTGCGGCAACAAAGCAGATGGGGGCGGAGTTGGCGGCCAGGGGTGTGACCTTGGTCGACGCACCTATAAGCGGGGGTGAGATTGGAGCGATAGAAGGCAAGCTCTCGATAATGATGGGCGGGCCGAAAGAGGCGGTGGAAAAGGTTCGGCCCATTATGGAAGTGATGGGGAAGACGGTGACACACTGCGGTCCGCTCGGCTCAGGCCAGATGACCAAATTGGCCAACCAGGTAATGGTTATTCACACGATAATGAGCATCGCTGAGGGCTTAGCTTTTGCTGAGAAGGCGGGGCTGGATTTGAAAACTACGTGGGAGGTCACTTCGGCGGGAGCTGCGGGGAGTCACTCGCTCAAAGTACTTGGGCCTAAGATAATTGCGGGGGACCTTAAGCCGGCTTTTATGGTTGATTTGCAGCAGAAGGATTTACGGCTCGTTCTTGAGTGCGCCGACCAGGTGAAACAGCCTCTGCCGGGTGTAGCTTTGGCCCACCAGTTATTAGCGGTTCTGCAGGCCTGGGGGCGGGGGCGAGACGGCACGCAGGCGATGGTTGATGTCATTCGGCAATTGGCAAGCAAAGCTACTTAACTGGTTCTGTCATCTTTCCTCAAAAAACTGCTATTGCCCTAAAGCAATCTACTGAATCTTATCCGCCCCAAATCCTCTGCGGGCTTGGGCTTGCGAAAAACGAAGAGATGCTCGTGCATTATTAAGTAAAACTTATCTCGCTTGGCTTTGGGACGCCAGCGCTCGGTGAAGGCGCAATTGTGCTGGACCTTAATAATATCTTCTTTCAAAATAAACCCTACTTTTAGAAACCGCTGCATAACGTTAAAAGCAAGTGGAACAAAGTGCTTGCCCTTACGGGTATCGCCCATAAGAATTGCGCAGTATTTGTCCGGCTTGAGAACTCGAAGTAATTCTCTCGCTATCTTTTCCATTTCATCGCAGAACTTCACCAGACTGCTTATGTTCGAGAGGTCGCCGGGTATCTTACCATCCGAATATTTTATAATGTTCATATACGGCGGATGAGTAAGCACAAGGTCAAACGAATCATCTTTGAGAAAAGACAGGTCGCGGGCATCGCCGACCCTCACTTCCTGCTTGCTTGACGGATGATGCTTAAATCGCAGCGCGGTTTTTGCAAGTTCGACGACCTCGGGATTTATATCCATTCCCAGCGCATTTCTCGCCAGAAGTTTTGCTTCTATAAGGGTCGTGCCCGCGCCGACCATAGGGTCAAGAATGGAATCCCCCTTATTCGTATACATCTCGATAATATTCCGCGCTATCTGCGGCGCAAAATTACCGCGATATTTGGAAGTATGCGTCGCCCAACTCCCACGCTCTGGAAAGGACCAAAGCGTGGTCCACTCAGGCCGCCAGCCCGCAGGGCCGACCTGCTCCAAATCCCAATTTTGTTTCGAGCAAGCTATCACCAATCCCGACTCTTACAGCTAAATTGT
>CAZOUM010000076.1:0-11601 GCA_964582985.1 uncultured Pirellulales bacterium
TAATGGCATCGGTTCTGCGGCCTTTTTTAGGTAAGTGCTCACGTATGCGCAGCCAAAGGTTCCGATACGTAGGTTGATCACCCGTCATTGAGTCATCTGAAACGGGTACTCGCGGCACCTTGACAATTCCACATTCAATAGCATCAATGAGAGAGAAATCCGATACTACCCACGGGAAAAGCTTTCCTTCGCCATAACCTGAACCGCGCAAAAAGAACGGTGTAGCTGAAAGGTCATAGATTGCCTTGATACCAATTTTATTTTTTACGGCCTCAAGACCGGAAATCCATGTATGGGCGGCTTTTTCTCGTTTTTCGGCTTCTTTCCGGTCATCACCTTTGAGTTTTACTTCTTCCACATCAGGTTTGTGGCGGTAGCAATGGTGTGCTTCATCATTGATAACAACAATGTTCTTCTTGTTGCCTAACTCACGGCAAACTCGACGTACCATTTGGTCAGGTGTCTCCTGGAACGTTCCGGCATTTTCTTTTAATAAAATTTCTTTGGTTAGTTTCCCAGCAGCAATTTTCTCTCGCAGCAGAAAAGCATGAAAATTGGTAATGATAATCTTGGTCCTTCCAAGTTGCTCCATCATGTCAGAGGTCAGCAAATCCCGCTGTCGATAATAATTATTGGGGTCATTGGGCAATAGAACTCGTAGTCGATCACGGATTGTAATACCTGGTGTAACTAACAAGAAGGTGTCTGAGAATCGACCATCCTGAGAGTTAGCAAGTTTATTCAGTGCTTGCCAGGCGATGAACATGCCCATCACCACTGTCTTACCGCTGCCAGTCGCCATCTTGAAGGCGATTCGATAAAGGGAAGGGTTTGCGCCCTCATTGGCGTCTCGAATATCATTTTCGATCCAAGTGTCTCCACACTTTCGTGCAGCCTCAGTAATATAAATAGCAGTTTCTAACGCTTCGATCTGGCAGAAAAACAGCTTGTTGTCGCGTTGTGGATTTGTCCAGTACTCCAGCAGCCGTCGCGTTGTTTTAGTCACACCTACATAGCCGCCTTCACGCCATAACGCTACCCGGCCACGAACCTGGTTAATAAACTTGTTTTCTTCGACACGGTCTTGTGTCCATTCTGTGTCAAAGGCTAACTGTTTGTCTTTGACTCGCTTCCTTGGTTTGGCAATGGGCACAAAATATGAACTTACCCGGCGGGCTTCGACAATCTCATTGGTTATACCCTCATCGGTAAATCGCCAGTGCTTCTGGGGTTCCTCAAAAGGCGAGTTTAGAATCGGGTTTTCAATAACAACCTGTTTCATTCTGCTGTTTTCCGATAGCCTTTGTTATAGCCAGATTTAGGACAATAGTACCATCAAGAGTGGGAAAAGGCAATTGTATTTTTGATGACCCCATTAGAGTGGGGAGAAGGCCTCTAACGGGGCAGGCCCCACCCTACCACTAATGTCAATAAAATGGTGTCGCCATGGCGGCGACGGCTAAACCCCGCACCAAATGAGAAGGAGAATATAAATCCATCAAAACCCAAAGTCCTACATTATTTCGGCTGTTTTTTAAGTTTTTTTGCCAGTTTTTGCGTGCTTTTTACCATTTTTTACCATTTTTTTTATCTCTTTCCACATAAGCATTTACAAATTTATACCATCCGAAAAATATACGATTTTTCAACCAAATGCGCAGGGGGGTAAGAGTAAAAACCCATTTTTTCAAAATTTTTTTTACTCCTTTTCTCACATCGAGTTACGAGAATCGGGTATCGAGAATCGAGGACTTTTACCAACCAAAGAGCTCGTCCGCTGTTCGATAATATGCTCAAATTGCACGTTAGCAACCGCTGGAACAGCGAAAAAAGCAGATATCGGGGCTTGTCGAATTGATAACTTTCAGCGTCCGCCAGGAATTCATCAATACCAACTCACTTGCCACTCACCTGCTACTCAAATCAGGAATGAAAGTGACGCTGGCTGGACGCTGGACTACAAAGATGAAGTAGATTGAGAGAAAGTTAAGTGAAGAACAAATAAAAATCCTCACTATTAGCCCAATAGTAAAAATTCTCGACTGGGCGGTACGGGACTCGAACCTGTGACCTCCTGCGTGTCGAGCAGGCGCTCTAACCAACTGAGCTAACCGCCCATGGTCCATTCAACTATATAATATCGTTAAGGGAGCGCAGAAATCAAGAACTTTTTATGTAAAACCAAGTTTGAAAAATAACATTTACCCAGCGAGCGCAAGCTTAGTTGCCAAAGTGAGGTACGGCAGATTTTTCGTTCGATGGAAGTAAGTTGGAACGTCGGTCTAAAGTATAGGTCTCAAACAGCCCCGATTATCACTTCAGAACTTTTCTGACAGCCGCAGCAGCCGAAAGCGTTCGTTCAATGTTGCTGCTAACAACCGTCATTGAAATTCGGACGCTTTTAACATCTCCGGCTTCGGTGTTGTTGTCTTTGTTGAAAGTCATATCTGTGACATTCTCGCAGAGCACGTAATCCGTTCCGGTGCCGTGGTCGTAAAGGTACAACGTATTACTTGGACTGTCATAACGGTATGTCACTTCAGAACCATCGGCACATAACAGCTTGCATGTATTTTCGTTTGAAATATCATTAGGGTCAACCAAACCCGTCCGAATCTGAGTTGTCATTCGGAAAAGCGCCTGCCTGGCGCTGTTTATTGTCTTAAAGATGTCCTCGTTTTCCTGATAGTTTACAATCGAAGCGTGAAAAGCCACAGCCACAGCGGCAAGTAGTATGCCCGTTATTGCCAGAGCAATCAACAACTCTACGATGGTAAGACCGGTGCCAGATTTACCTGTCCTGGTTGCCATAAATCCCCCCTTCAGTTGTCAATATTGGGCTCGGACCCAGTTTGCCGAAGTGATTTCCTTAGAGTTCAACAGAACCCTTACGGTTATCCTGACGAAGTCACTGCCGTGGTCAGCGACAACCTGCTCAAAATTTGCTGCATTGACGTTTTCAACTGTGACCTGCTGAGTAAACGCAGCGAAATCGTTCAAAACCACTCTGTCAGTGCTGATTGGCGGCGAGAAGCTCGCGTCATCAAAATCGTCCACATCGTCGTAGTCAGCCAGTGCTGCCTCTTCCGCCCCAAACGTCGAGGTGCCGGTATTTGGGTCGATGACCGGCAGCAGTGCCGTAAGTTCCCTTATCTGCTCACTGAGAAACAGGGCGGTTGAGAGATTAGTCCCCGCACCATTGGCTTGCGTGAACGCGGTGTTTGCCGCAATCAGGCCGGCAATTGCAATGCCTACCAGTATTATGGCAATCAGCACCTCGATAAGTGTAAAGCCGCGCTTTTTCATAGCAGTGTTTGGCGTATTATTTTTTGCTGTTATACGGTACACTACCGTTTCTTATTTGCCCGTAACGGCACTGGACATCTTGAATATCGGCAGAATGATGCTCATCGCGATAAAGCCGACCAAAACACCCATCACGACTATCATTATGGGTTCTATCATCGATGTCACCATTTTGATTACGGTCTTGAGAACTTTCGCATAATATTCGGAGACATCTCTTAGCACGTCGCTTAGTGTCCCTGAATCCTCACCACTTCTGACCATTTGTACGACATCAGGCGGCATCAGCTTATACCGGCTTAAACTCAATGCGATTTTCTCGCCTTGCCTGACTTGTTCGTGGACGCCGAGCCACATATTCTTATAAAGAACGTTTCCCGATATCTGGGCCGTTATTGAAATCGTATTTAGAATCGGCACACCTGCATGTGTCAGAACGCCCATTGTGTGCAGGCTTCTTGTTATGTAAAGGCTTCGGCAAAGGGTCCTTATAACAGGCAGTGACAATTTTGTCTTGTCCCACCATAACCGGCCAACTGCCGTACCGATAAAGTAAAAGAACCCCCATATCGAAGCGGCGATAACCGGCAAAATAAAGTACCATTTGCTCCGCAGAAACGTGCTTGTGGCCATTAGAATTTTAGTCGGGGCAGGCAGCAGATGCTCTTTGCCCGCGAATATTGCCGTAAACCTCGGCAAAACAAAGCACAGAAGGAAGATGGTTACAGATACTGCCATAATCGCTATGATAACAGGATAAACCATAGCCCCCTTAATTTGCGACCTGGTTTCGGCCTCGGCATTGAGATACTCTGATAATTTTTGCAGCATCTCACTCAGCGAACCGGAGATTTCCGCGGCAGCCACCATATTTATATAGAGACTGCTGAATACTTCCGGGTGCTCGGCAAGCGCCTGGGAAAAACTTTGTCCGGCTTCGATTTGATTTTTCAAGTCGGTAATTATTGTCTTGAATTTGTCGTTTTCATTTTGTTGAGCTATTGACTCGAGCGAATCCTGAAGACTTATACCTGCCCGGACCATAACCGCGAGTTGATTTGTAAAGTTCAGGATATCTTTTTTGCCTGGTCCGAAGTCAACTCTGAAATTACGTATTTTCTGTAGTGCGTTTTCTTTTTTTCTGCCGGAGGAGTGGCTGGTTGCGACGTATCTGCGGTCAGGGGCTTGTTGACCCTGTCCCTCCAATTCCTGGTTCGGTCCCGGATTGTCCGCAATTGCAGCCGCCCCTTCATCATTTGGCGGGTGGTTTTCAAACATATGTTTATGCTTTTCCTGACCTGTTGGCTGTTAATGCAGGTTCCTGGACTACTTCTAACTGTTCTCTGGGTGGGAGCAATTTATCCATCTTGCCTGGGTTGGCAGCCCGTGCGACTGCTTCTTCTCTGTCTAAGTAACCCTTGAAGTACATTTCTGAAATGCTGTTATCGAGATTCTGCATACCCATTCTGCGAGAGGTCTCAATAATGTTAGGTATTTCGTAGATACGGTTCTCTCGGATACAGTTCCTCACCGCTGAGGTACACAGCAGCAATTCTGTGGCGGGCACCATCCCCGGCTTATCCATCCTCCTGAACAGCGTCTGCGAGATAACGGCCTGGAGAGTATTGGCCAGCATAGTTCGAATCTGGTTCTGCTGGCCCGCAGGATAGATATCTATGATACGCTCGATGGTTTGAGGGGAATTGATAGTGTGCAGCGTACTAAAGACAAGATGGCCGGTTTCAGCGGCGGTAATCGTTGAGCTTGTGGTTTCCAAATCCCGCATTTCACCGACCATAATGATATCAGGGTCCTGTCGCAACACGTGCCTCAGGCCTGATGCGAAGTCCAGACAGTCTGAGCCGATTTCGCGTTGTTCTATCATGCACATTTTGTTTTGCAGCATGTATTCGACAGGGTCCTCCAGCGTTATTATACGTTTTTTGTACTTAGTGTTTATGAGTTGTATCATAGCAGCCAGCGTTGTGCTTTTGCCGGAGCCGGTATGACCTGTTACCAATACCAATCCTCTGGGCAGGTCCGCCAGTTCTTTGACGATGGGATGCAGGTGTAGATTATCTATATGAGGAATTCGATTTGGGATGACTCTAAATGAAATTGCAACCGTGTCCTTCTGGTAATGAGCGTTGACACGGAACCGGTGGCCATCGTCGACCGTTGTTGAGAAGTCCAGGTCTCTGTTTTCCTCAAAGCGCTTAAATCTGTCCGGCCCGACCATTGAAAGGACCATTTCTTTTGCATTTTCGCTGCTGATAGGCTGAAAATCCATAGCGTTCAGTTCGGTGTTGTTTCGCAGTACAGGCGGCATCCCCACATTGATGTGCACGTCGCTGGCACCCGTTTTTATTGCTTTGGCCAATATCTTTTTTACATCAAACATATCGCAATCCCCCTAAGAAGGAGATGCCAGCTCGCTTTAACAAGCCAGCCGACTTTCTTTACTACCGAAGATTTTCAACGAAAACTTCCTCTTCTTTTTGTCCATATACTTCGGTAACCCTCAGCACTTCTTCAATTGTTGTCACACCTTGCTTGACTTTTCTCATTCCATCGTCAAACAAGCTCGGTTGTCTGCTTTTACGAAACGCACGGCGTATATTATCAGCCGATGCGTCTTTGTTAATTATGTCCCTGAACATGTCATCAATAACGAGCAGCTCATAAATGCCAACTCGACCCAGATAGCCGGAGCCCCGGCAGTGGTCGCAGCCGGCGCCGTGATAAAGCTGCTCCGGCAAGGCTCCCGCCCGTTCGACATATTTGCGTATCTTTTTCGGAACCTCGTAAATCTGCTTACACTTTGGACAGACTTTTCTTACTAATCGCTGGGCCAGCACGGCATTGAGCGATGCTGCTATCAAGTACTCATCAATACCGATGTTGACCAGTCTTGTGATACTGCTGGCCGCGTCATTTGTGTGCAGTGTTGACAGCACGAGGTGCCCCGTCAAGGCCGCTTGTACTGCTATACGAGCCGTCTCATTATCTCGAATCTCGCCGATCATTATGATATCCGGGTCCTGACGCAGCAGACTGCGCAGCGCCGAGGCAAAGTCGAGCCCAATTTTCTCGTGCACCTGTACCTGATTGCAAAAGTCGAGCTGGTATTCAACCGGGTCTTCGACCGTTGATATATTTAGTTTCTCGCCATCCATCTGACACAGGGCCGAGTACAGCGTGGTGCTTTTTCCTGAACCCGTGGGCCCGGTGACAAGTAGAATCCCGTGAGGCAGTTCTATCTGCTCCTTGAAGGCGGCCATTGCTTCCGGCTCCATACCCAATTGCTCAAGGCCTCGCATAATCGACTTGCTGTCAAGCACGCGAATAACCACTTTTTCTCCGCAGTTTGTAGGAAGCGTCGAAACTCTCAAATCAATTCCTCTGCCGCCGACCATAACGGCAATTTTGCCGTCCTGTGGCAGGCGCCTTTCCGAAATATCAAGATTGGCCATAATCTTGATACGCGATACCACAGCGGGATGCATTTTTATCGGTGACTGCGTATTTTCAAAAAGCACGCCGTCTATGCGGTACCTTATTTTCATAACCTTATCTTTTGGCTCAATATGAATGTCACTGGCTCCTTCGCGTACCGCATTGCTAATCAAATAGTTAACGAACTTGATGATGGGCGACTGGGCCGCCATCTTTTCGAGGTCTTCAGAGTCGTCCTGCTGGTCCTGAACAACCTCCACGTCCGCTATGTCACTGATGATATCATCAAGGCAGTAATCCATCTTTTCTTCTTTGAAGGCCTCGCACACAGCCTCAATGTCCTCCTGGGGGCACACGATGGCCTGGATATCCATCTGCGTCTGTCTTTTGACGTCTTCAATCGCAAAAGCATTTGCGGGCTCACTTGTTGCAACAACAAGCGTTCCCTCTTCCACGGCAATTGGGCAGACGGAACAGTTCTTTATAAAATCAACATCGAGTTTCTTGAAGGCCTCTTTCTCCACCTCATCAGCTCTTATATGTCGAAACTCCAGTCCACAGAGTTCAGCCCTGGCCGTCAAAATGTCATCAGCACCGCAAAGCTGCGATTTCAACAGCATCGCTGCAGCATCGGAACCCGGCTTGGCCAGCAACTCTTGTTTGAGCTGCTTGTGCTGCTTGGGCGTAATCTTGCCTGTATCCAGCAATACATCGGTGACATCGCGCACGTGCGACCCGCCCAATTCGCCGGCCTCTTCGGGAACATGAAGGTCGCTGAGGCCGGGTATAGACTGATTCTCAGGGCAGAGCTGCTCTATCGCAGCGTTGTTGTTGCGATGCCCCTTGGAGTCGGAGCCCGGCTCCGACTGCTCACGCTTGCTTTCAAATAGAAAGGGCAGTTTCATTCTGATAGTGTTAATATTATTTGGGTTCCCAAACTCTCTTCATTGCGTTTGGGGTCCCTTTCCGCGTCTTCTGCATCGAGTTTAACGAAGCCATCGCTGATTTGCCTGACCACAAAACCCTGGATAGATTCTCCCTCGTACAGAATTTTACCGTCAATCATACAGCAGTTTCCCTGACCCGTTTGCATAATGCTCACAAGCTGCATGCTCTTGGCTCGCTGTCTGAGTCGCTGTTCTCTCATCATTTCAATATCGATATCGGAATCTCCTTCCTGAGTATCGGAGATTTTCTCTATGTCCCCCAGAAATATTTCGTGCTTAAAGGGATTTTTGGCTAACTCGCTGACGTTGATTTGTTGCACGTCCGAAAACTCGTGGAATTTTTTCACTATCTCATCCATGCGATTAAACATTTGTGACCTGACTCCGGTAAGCCGTGCGATTGCCGTCTCAACCTGTCTTTGGTCGTTGTCGATTACTGCTGCTGTCGCTGTTTGCCTCGTGCTCTTGTTTATCATAAACAACAGACATATCAGACCTATGCCAAACAAAACGCCGAGCAGCATTGTGCTCTTGCGAACATTCCTGCCCTGGGCCGCTACACTGATGTATTCCTGCTCTTGTGGTTCTTTGGTGTTTTCGGCAGGTAATCCATTATTTGCGGAAAGCGGCTTTTGCGCCGCCGAATCTTCACATTCCTGTTCTCGCATAAAAGACAGCATAGCTATGCTCCATTAAAAGCAATAATTGTAAAGTGTCCCCTCAATTTTGGTTATTTGGCGAATCTTTCGCCTTTCAACCGCTCACATTTTGGAAGAATATGCTTACTATGAAATTAGCTGCTATTTGGCCTTCGTCGCCTTTTTGCTTGTCTATTTTAAGCTCGCGGATTTTCATTATTCGAGGAAGTTCTTCAAGCTTCAGGAGGAACGAATAAAAGGAGTTGAAGTTTCCCACTAATTCTATTTTCAACGGCTGTTCTATGTAGCTGCTGTTGTCTTTCTTCCGAAGCCTCAGAATTCTCCTGGACCTCAAGCCCTGGTTTTGCACAATTACAGTTACGTCGTGAAGTACCTTGTCAATTTCACTTTTAGGAGGCAGTTTGCTTTCAAAAAATTCAACGGCCTCTTGTAGTCTTTCACGCTCCTTGCTCAAATCCTCGGGAGCGGGAACGGTTTTTTCGGCCTGGTCTAACTTGGCCAATTTCGTGTGGAGCTCAGCTTTCTGTTTGGCCAAATCGCTATTGACCGGCTTAATCCAGTATTGGTAGGCAAAAGACGCTAAGCCTACAAGCAAGACAAAAAATACAATTTTTCTCCACCCACTTTTCATAATTTTGTCCCTTAACAAGTGATTTTCGTCAGTTGAGCAGCCAAACAACACCGCATTTGCGGCCCTTTGTCCAGGTATTCAACGTCGGAAAACCCGTGCCGCGCTCCGGCCTTTGGCCCTTATTCTCTCAATATCTTCCTTCGTAGGATGAACGTCTTTTCTGAGCATCGCAGTTAGCTTGAATTGACTGAATGTCATATCTTCGATTTTTTGTTCTTTTGATTCCACCAGTTCTATGTTGCCCAACAAAGCTGAATTACTCAACAACTCAATGTAAGCGGCCACCTGAAGGTCGCTCGGCGCAATGCCCTCAATATCAATACGTGTCTCCAGCAACTTTTCCTGTGACACTGTCGCCTGAGCCGTTGCTTTCTTGCCGGCTTTCGCGGCCTGATATTTTGACGCAGCAGCCCGGGCTGTCGGCATTTGCTTCGGCTTTTTTTGAACCATGTTCACTTGCAACAGCGATACTCCTGCCGGCAGGTTATTCGTCAGTGACGCCAACACCGTACTTCTGGGTATAGGTTCAAGCAGCTCGGCGGTGGTCAGAGCTGTCTTCATCATCGTATTGCGCTTTGTCCGAAGCTCTTCTAACTGCTTTATCGTATTCTCCGCCCGAGACAGTTTTGCATCGACAAGCTTCTCCTTTGCGCTCAGCGCTCGCTTCCGTATCTTGATGGTCATAAACGAACCGCCCAACGCCGCCATCACTACCCCAAACAAGACAAGGTACATCAAATTTGTTCTGCGAGATTCGCTGTTTTGTATGTAATCGTCAGGCACAAAATTTATATTAACCATTTTTCGACCTGTCCTCTCTTGTTCTTATGATAATGATAAGCTGAGTCCGAAAGCAGTAGCCCAATTAACTTCACAATCCCTTCTGTCTATCTGTGAGTAGCACGAATCTTCGATTTCCACCGCTGCCAGACAATTTCCCATCTGTGCCGGCATCTCAAGTTGCTTTGCTATTGTTGCAAATACGTTTGTAATTGTCCCCTGCCCGGTAAGGAAAATCAGCCGTTCTATTTGTACCTCTCTTTGCATAGAGCTAAAATGTCGCTTGCAGGCGGTCAATTCCAACACCAGCCTCGTTATCGCTTCGTCGGTCTCGAGCTGCTTTGTCCCTATCGGTATCGAACGGGCAAAAAGCAGGTTCTTATGACGACAAATCACGACATTTGTGCAGTTTGCATCTATTTCGAGCAGCATTACGATTGCTTCAATATCAGTTTTGCGTCTGCCGAAGAACGTTGTATAGGTGTTTATCAGCGCCATCGGCCAAACACCGATGGACTTGATTTGCAGATTCGCCTTTTCATATATCGCCAGGTGCCTGTCAATTTTCGTCCGTTCGGATGCTATCACCAGGACATTATCTTCCTCTCCGACGATGTACTTTATCATCGCATCCTCGGGTTGAAACGGCAGTTTTTGTTTTATCTTTGAGAAGATGGCGTCGCGCAGTTTATCATCGGGGTCCGAAGGGTCCTTTTTTGCGTTTGGTCCTGCGTCTTTTAGCTTCGGCATTTTTATGTGTTCAATAAATACCTCATTTGCCGGAATTAGAGCTATTATGTCTCTTCCGCGAAATCCGCCGTTTGTTGTCAGGTCGCGCATAGCTTCAATGGCCCATCTTTGCCAATCGCTGCTGCGTGGTATCACATCCTGCCGCCGATGTTTGGTGCTGCCGGCAAGCAGGCTGAACCCCTTGCCGTTATTGGCGAGCTGGACCATCTTAATCATGTCATCGCTTATGTCGACGCCAATCGGATATATGCGCTTTTTCAAGAACGAAAACATATCAACTTCACTCCGGCAGAAACCTATGCTTTCTTAGATTCAACATTGCGCCATTTGGGTTTTTTCAAATCGTTCCTCTCGCCTACGACGGTTAGCAACGAGCTTCACCCCCCAAAAAGCGTGTCCCGAGACTATATGGTTCGGGCTTGAATGGACGTCTATAATCACGTCATCGTCCCGAGCTAATGTTTACACAGAAGCTACGCGCAAGCACGCCGTTGGGCTCCGTTCCGGTTTATCCAGATAGTCCTAACTAAAATATAGAAAACAAAACTCCGGCCGCCCAACGAGAGCCAAAATATTGGAAGCTAAAGCTGGTTTAACTTCCTATAAAATGCATCGTCCTGGCCGCTAACGGTAGATAGCGTCTTGACCCGGATATTTTCACGGGATTTCGCTGGTTTTCACGTAAGTGCATTAACAATAAGACGTTAGGCCAAAATTTCAATGTGATTTACCCGCCTTCGCAGAAAGCCATGGGTTTTACCCGTGGATGAATGCGAAAAAGGTATCCGCCGAAGCTTTAGCGTAGGCGGATGCTTCGGCGGGTTCCGCCGAAGATGGAGGTGCCACGGGCTATGCCCGTGGGGCTCCACAAAAACAGCCTGCTTTGAGTGAGGAATTTTGGCTGGTTCAACCTGGGGCTTGCCCCTACCTGATTGGGGGCCGCAGCGCTTTTTCTTCTCTGTCATCCTGAGCTTGTGGCCGCCCACTGGAACGAGCCATCATACAAGGACCTGTTTGGTTTACGGCAGCAAGGCAAACTGTCACCGGCCCAGGCCGACGTCTTTCGTTCGCC
>CAZOUM010000077.1:0-11486 GCA_964582985.1 uncultured Pirellulales bacterium
GAACTATATCGGTATTTAGATGCTCAGCGCATTAATTAATCACAATTGGTATTACAGGGTATTTAAGTATGAGAATGGAAATTTATATGTAAAAAAATCAACCACGTATCTCGCATTCAGAAGCGAAAAAAATGAGGTCCTTTACAAGAAAGTAAAAAAATGAGAGTCTTGTAGGGTGTGCTCTGCACACCTTTTTCCTGTGGCACCGCCAAATTTATTTTTTTGGTTACAGTCCTGCGGCTTTTCGGAGTTTTTGGGTCATATCCGTTTTTTCCCAGGTGAAGTTTGGCAGGTTTCTTCCGAAGTGTCCGCCGTGTGAGGTTTCGGCGTAAATCGGGCGGTCGAGCCTCAAGTGCGTAATCATCCTCTTGGGTGTTAATGGGAAAAGCTTTCTTACGATTTGGCCTATCTTTTGCTCGCTGATTTTGGAAGTGCCTTCGGTATCTATCAGTACGGAAATCGGCTCAGCTACTCCAATGGCATAAGATAATTGGATTTCGCACGCGTCGGCAAGGCCTGCAGCCACAACGTTTTTGGCGATGTATCGGGCCATGTAGCTTGCGGTCCTGTCAACTTTTGTTGGGTCTTTACCGCTGAAGCAGCCGCCGCCGTGACTACCTCTTCCGCCGTAAGTGTCAACGATGATTTTCCTTCCGGTCAGGCCGCAATCGCCTTTCGGGCCTCCTACCACGAATCGGCCGGTCGGGTTGATGTGGAATATGGTGTTTTTGTCAACGAATCGCTTGGGCAGCACGGGAAGGACGACTTTTTCGATGATTTGTTTTCGCAATTGTCTGTAGCCAACGGACGGTGCGTGCTGGGTGGATACTACGACCGTGTGAATCCGTTTTGGTTTGCTGTTTTCGTATTCGACGGTGACCTGGCTTTTGCCGTCCGGCCGCAGCCAAGAAAGCTTCTTACTCTGCCTTACTTTTTCCAGCCGAATTGTTATAGCATGCGCAAGTTGAATCGGCATCGGCATAAGCGCCGGGGTTTCCCTGCAGGCATATCCGAACATTAGGCCCTGGTCGCCGGCGCCCTGTTCTTTATGCAGGCCTGTGCCTTCAGTTACGCCCTGTGAGATGTCAGGACTTTGCTTGTCGAGGGTGACAACGACGGCGCAATTTTCGAAATCAAAGCCCATCTCAGGGTCGGTGTAGCCAATTTTCTTGATTGTATTGCGGACAACTGTTGGGACGTCCACGACTGCTTTTGTCGTGATTTCACCGGCAACGACGACCAAACCCGTTGTTACCATTGTTTCACAGGCAACTCTGCTTTGTCGGTCCTGTGCGAGCACGGCGTCAAGGACCGCGTCGGATATGTGGTCGGCGACTTTGTCGGGATGGCCCATCGTTACGGACTCACTGGTAAATAGGTACTTGTCGGTGTCACAATTAGGATTACTGCGGAGAGTTCTTTTGCCCATTCGTGATTTATCCTTTCAGCCCTGTCTTTGTATTCCACGGAACCGCAAACAATTGATACTAAGTAAAGTTGTTAGCAGTTGATGTTACTTCATTGGACCGTCGTTAATTGTCCAGTCATATATTATATATTTAACAGTATAGTTCTCTCTTTCAAGGAAAAACAAATCCTCCCTGGAAATATAGTTGGCCAGACAATTCAGAACGGCGCCTGTCGTTTCTGACTGCTCTTTAAACCTCTTGCCGGTGCGGTATTTGTTAATAAACTGTTTGCCGTGCCAGGTTGCTTGAAGCGTGGAGGAAAGATAGACCCTTCGCTTTCCTCTGTCTATTCTGAACGCGCGTGGGTTGGACAGGAATCTTTTAGCCTGTTCGTTTAGCTGTCTGTCGAGCTTGTGTCCGCGATACGGCTCGTTGCGCAGGGGTGGGCTTGACAGAGTGCCATCGCATAGGGCAAAAAACACTCGTGGTTCGTCAAACTCTTTGTAGAAGAACCGCTGTTCAATTCGTCTTAGGGTAAACTCCTCGTTCTTTACGATGAACTTTTGTTTTCTTATAGCGCCGAAACGTTTGCCGATGTGTTGGATGCTATGAGGGCCCCAGCCTGGGATAACATGCAGAATTCGATATGATTTGATAGGATAGTGAGCTACAATAATTCTGAGTGTTTGCAGGTTATATGCGTTGAGCCAGAAGGCGATTTTGTCCTCTTTCGGCCAGGATTTATATTCATTCGGGTCGAGTTTGGCGAACTCATTCAACACCGTGCTTAATTCTGATTGTTTTCGCCTCAACTTATTATAGTCAACCAGCCCCTTATCATTGACAAAGGCTTTCAATATAGGGGCGCATTTGTCGTGAAAAGAAACGTTGGGGTCGGGCTTAATCTCGTTGGCGTCGACCGTATTAGGTTCAATCTCGGGAGTTCTAACATCATTAGGCTCAGGCTCAGGCTCAGGCTCAGGCTCAGGTTCAGGTTCAGGTTCAGGTTCAGGCTCAGGTTCAGGCTCAGGCTCAAGGATTCTGACCTCATTTGGTTCGGGCCTTGCGATTTCGACTATGTTGGGCTCCGGCTCGGTGGGTACAGGTTCGTTTGGGCCCGGCTTTGTGGGGGTACAGCCGATAATAGAAATCGATACGATTATTGAAGTTATAGATGCCAAAAGCGTGAACCGAAGGTTGGGAAACCGCGGAAGTCTATATTTGACAGCTTCTACTTTCTCAATCTCAGCTTTCTGTCTTATGAAAGCCATCCAATTACCTTCCCAAAAACAAAACCACGTAGTACTTTCAGCTGAACACCTCATTCTACATCCACACGAGGCACCAAGACGAGTCTGCCTACCCGGGCAATCATATCTTAACTGTTTTCATCGTATTTTTACAGTGAAAACTTGATTTTTGTGCGACGTGTTTTGCTGAAAAAAGCGGGTGAGATGGTGTTCTATCCCTTCAAGACGGCTAAAGGGACCATCCGAGCGACAGTCTTGGCCCAGCCGCATTCGACAACAATCCGCACCACCTCGTCAATCTCTTTGTAAGCATCGGGCGCTTCTTCCTTAATTCGACGTTTGTCGCTGGTAATAAGCTTTATACCTTCCATACTTCGCTTGAACTGTTCATCGCTAATCAAGGCGGAAGTAATGGTTTTGCCTCTGCGACCTTTTCCAAGCGCGGCGGTACGGCTCATCACTCTACCCGCACCGTGGTTGACGGAGCACAAAGATTCGTCAGAATTTCCGGTTCCGACAAGCAGGTAACTTGCGGTTCCCATTGAACCGGGGGTTATTATCGGCTGTCCGGTCTCCGCGAATATGGTCGCGGTCATACGCTCGGCTCCAAAGGCACGAGTGGCACCTTTGCGGTGTACCCAAAGCTGTTTGCCTTGGTGGGTTTCAAGCTTTGCCATATTGTGGGCGACGTCGTAGACAAGCTGTAAGGGTATCGGACCAAACATTCTATTGAAGCAGCGTCTTACTAACAGGGTCATAATATGGCGATTGGTAAAAGCAAAGTTGGCGGCAGCGCCCATTGCAGCGATATAGTCTTTACCAGCCTTGACATCGGTGGGCAGGAAGCTGAGCATTTTTTTTCGGTCGGCCATTTCGGGTCTTCTGGCGGCTATAGCCATATACTCGTCGGCGACCTCATAACCGAATCGGCGAGAGCCGGAGTGTATCATTACAACGATCTGGTTTTCAGAAAGGCCGAATGTCTTTGCCAAAGCCTCGTCAAAAATTTTCTGGACGTACTGGATTTCTATGAAGTGATTACCGCCGCCGAGTGTGCCCAGTTGGTTGGCACCTTTTTGTATTGCGTTACTCGGCACTGCAGCCGGGTCGCTAGGCATTTGGCCATTTTCTTCGATTCTTTTGAGGTCATCGGCGAATTCATCCGGGTCGAAGGCCTCCCAGGCCCGGTGATTGGTTCTTTGAGCGAGTGTGGGTACTGAGGCGGCGCCCTTATTGATGACGGCTTCGATGCAGGTTTTGTCCAGAGGCAAATTGGCTTTGCCTTCGCCGAGTGGGATTTCGCGGGCGATAGAGATAGCGATTTTATCGATGTCGATATCGCCTCTGGAGAAAGGCGAGCGTAAGAGCCGCATACCGCAGTTTATATCGTATCCGACGGCAGCCGGCATTATGGCGTTTTGTAGTCCTATAACAGCTCCTATCGGTACGCCAAAACCAACGTGAATATCGGCTGTAGCTAACACCTTCCTTGCCGGCGGCAAAGAAGCAGCATCGCGAAGCTGCTGCACCGCCTTCGGTTCGAGTTTGATAGCTTCAGAGGCGAAGATGGTCGCATCTGTGACCATTTGGCCTTGACGCTCCATATATAGCCGAAGTGGGTCTTTGCGAACAAGTTTTGGGGTGAGTTCAGTCATAAACAAAACTCTTTTTACAAAATGCCATCAGGTCCTACGTCCTATTATATCGGCTTTTACCGTTTGCCGATACATACTCTTGCGAAAAAACCAGGAAAAGTCATCTCCCAGCCGAGCTGTTTCTTAAAGCAACAAAAGCAGGAATTAACTTGACAAAAGGCGGCTATAAAGTTAATCTATATATATAGATGACCTTGACTTTGAGGCAGGAATCTAACCGTTTTCGAGGGTGTTTTTAACAATGAAGGCCAAACGTGCATTTTTCGCCATCTTGCTGGCATTCTTAGCCTCCTCGGCGAGCTTTGTGTCCGGAGCCGTTGATACCTCTGGTATTGAGAAGGTACGCGACAAGGCCGTGCTTAATAATGAAGATTTGCAGATTATTGACCGCTTTGTTGGCCAGGCCGTGCAAGGACTGTTGGAAACAGAAGACTTTGCGTCAATAGCGAAGGTTCGGGCGCTCATTTTGACCCATGTGAACTCGAAGAAGCAGAGCGCCCAAGCCCAGTATACCGACCAGTTTTTCAATTCCGCACACAAATATATCGAACAGGCACTTGGGGAGGTGAGCGAATTATCACCGGGGGACCGCAAATTTAAATTAATGGTTAATCTCTTGATTCTGATAGACGCTCTGGAAAACCTGAAGCTGGCGGATTTGGCTCTTGGGGCGATGAAGGACGAGAATGCAGTTATTCGGTACTGGGCGGTTCATTCTGTCGCTAATCCCGGTTTCACAAAGAAGCTGAATTCCGGAAAGGCTGCAAATCTGCAGATGGCACGCCGGATCGCGGAACAACTTAAAGCGCTTGTTGCCGGCAGCTCTCCCGAGACGATAGCTTTGATGGCAGAATTTGCGGCAGACGTGAGCATTCCAGAAGGCGAAGATTTACTGCTGCAGATAGCAGATGTGCGGATAAAAAAGTACGCTCACTGGACGGTGGACTACGAACTTTTGGACGGCGCAATCCTCAAGTCGCTTCACACCAGGATATCACTTCCGGGCCGAAGCAAGCCTGCCGTTGTGCTGAGTTTTGCGCAATTGTATTCTTACGTGATACAAAGATATGCCAAGGGGCAGAAATCTCTCAGCGCTACACAGAAAAGTCAGCTTGCTTCGGTAATAGTGGAGATAGAGAAGACGTGTGTCAGTAAGCTTCTGGAGATGCCGCAGTCAGCTGTTCAAGGAATTAAGAGAGCCATAGAAAACAGTGATTACGCGGGACTCTTGCAGGAGCACAACAAGCTGCTGGGAGGCGAAACAAGACCGGGCCTATTGCCGTCGAAGCTGAAGTTCTTTTACTTGAACCCGGACGGCACCAAGCGAACTGCTCCATTTGTTTTGCCGAAGCCACCCAAGATTGAAGCAGGTAAATAGGGGAGAGCGAAGGACAGTTGACATATCACTTCTGACCATATACTCTATACCCTTGGCTCTGTGTCTATAGTCTCAAAGAGGCAAACAGACTCTCGCAAAAGGAGTTGCGTTGAAGTTTTTAATCATTTTACTTACAGCCGTTCTATTGGTTATCGGAGGGTGTGGTCGCTCACCATCGGGGGCTGACTCAAACGAGATGGTGCTACATGCCATCTTGCCGACCAAAATAAGAGGGCTTGACCCAGGAGACATCGGAGATGTGTATTCGGCGATGGTAGCTGCCCAGTGTTTCGAATGTCTTTATCAATATCACTATTTAAAAAGACCGTATCAGCTTGTACCTCAACTTGCCGAAAGTATGCCCGAAGTAAGCGAGGACGGGCTCACCTATACGATAAAGATTAGGAGGAGAGTCTACTTCGCAGATGACGATTGTTTTGCCGGAGGAAAAGGCAGAGAGCTAAAGGCAAGCGACTTTGTTTTTGCCTGGAAACGGATTGCCGACATTAAGTATTTCAGCAAAAACTGGTGGATTTTTGACAGCAGAATTGTCGGTCTTGACGAGTTTCGCGAATACACAAAAACGTGTAAGAGACGTGAAGACGTTGATTATTCACGTCCGGTTGAGGGGCTTCAAACGCCAGATGACTATACTCTTGTTATTAAGCTGAAAAAACCCTGGCCGCAGATAGTGTATTTGTTGGCTCATCAACCTACAGCGCCGATTGCCAAAGAGGCCGCTGATTACTATGGGAAGGATATCATAAGCCACCCGGTGGGTACAGGACCATTTAAGCTTAAGGTCTGGCATCGTGGCAGCTACATTAAGATGGTAAGAAACTCAAACTTCAGAGGCGAGTTCTACCCAACTGAAGGTGAGAAGGGAGATTTGGAACAGGGTTTTCTTACAGATGCAGGCAAGCGGCTTCCTATGGCTGACAGAATATTTTTCGTGCTTATAGAAGAGGACCAGCCGCGTTGGCTTCAGTTCTTACGTGGCAAACTCGACGCAACGAGCATCCCAAAGGACAATTTTGGTCAGGCGATAGATGCATCACGAGATTTAAGCCCGGAAATGAAAAAGCGGAACATCCACCTGAAAACGTTCAGGAACCCGGACACCTTTTGGATTGGGTTCAACATGGAAGATGAGGTTGTAGGTAAGAACAAACCGCTGCGAAAGGCTATCAGCCATTCTATCGACAGAGAAAAATATATTGAAGTATTTTGGAACAATCGAGACGATGTCGCTTATGGCTTTATACCTCCGGTAATGAAAGTGTATAATCCGGAAATCAGCAAGCTTGGAATAGGCTATGACTCTGGACAGGCAAAGCAACTCGTGAAAGAGGCGGAAAGGGTATATGGCGGCAAGCTTCCTACATTGAAGCTTTCAACGGGCGGCACAGATACCCTTTCTCGACAAATGTGCCAGTTTTATCAGCGAAGTTTCAAAGAAGTAGGGCTGGACGTTGAGGTTGACTACATGGATTGGCCCACATTTTTGGAGAAGGTAAAGACCAAAAGTGTCCAGATGTTCGCACTTGGATGGATAGCAGATTATCCGGATACGGAAAACTTTCTACAACTGTTTTACAGCAGGAATGCTTCGCCCGGAACGAACAACTTTAACTATTCCAATCCCGAGTTCGATAGAATATATGAGCAAGTCGCGGTAATGCCGGACTGCCCTGAGCGTACTGTGCTTTATCGCAAAGCCGAGCTTATAGTCATCGAAGACTGCCCTGCCGCTTTCATAAATCACAGAGTTGCTTATGTACTTCATCATGACTGGGTTCTCAACTATAAACCGCACGTTTTTCAATATGGCCTGGCGAAATATCGCAGAGTCGACGTGACCAAGAGGGCGGCGTACAAGGAGCTCTTGAAGAAAAGCAGATGACCACGTATATAATAAGGCGACTATCTTATACCATACCGATTGTGTTCGGCGTTCTACTGCTTACCTTTATACTGTTCAACATTGTTGGCGGCGATATTTCCGCGGAGCTTGCCGGCAAAGCAGCTGCTAAAGAGACGATAGAGGAAATACGAAAAGAGCGTGGCTTTGACAAACCTTTATTCTTAGCGTGGGACAGTCAGTTCGTAAATCACTTCAAAAACGCCTTAACCTTTGATTTTGGTCGTGCACTCGACCGTGAGTCAGTTATTGACAAAATCAAGAGGGGGGTAGGACCTTCTTTGGCGCTGATGGCACCTATGTTCTTTGGTGTACTGCTGATTTCAGTCAGCTTATCGCTGGTCATAGCTTTCGTTCGTGGTACGATATGGGATGTATTGGCCGTAGTCGTCTGTGTAACAGGGATGAGTCTTCCCTACTTGAGTTTTATTCTTTTTGGGCAGTATTTCTTGGCATATAAATGGCGGCTTTTTCCGATTTTCTTCTGGCCGGACCTGTCGACGGCCGAATACGTAGCCCTGCCGGTCTTAATCGGCATCGTGGCAGGATTGGGGACTAATGTGCGGTTTTATCGAACCGTTATGCTCGATGAGATGCGAAGTGACTATGTTCGTACAGCCTTTGCCAAGGGGCTTAGCACGAGGCAAGTTTTATTCAAACATGTTTTGAAAAACGCGATGATACCTATTATCACGCGAGTAATTCTATCCATACCATTTCTGTTCCTCGGTTCTCTGCTTCTGGAAAGATTTTTCGGTATTCCGGGATTAGGATACTTGATGATAGAGGCTATTGGTTCACGGGATTATTTTGTGATAAATGCGATGACTTACATTAGTGCAATACTTTTTGTGATATTTAACGTGATAACAGATATTTGTTACGCATTGGTAGACCCAAGGGTTTCACTTGAGTGAGTATCAGCAGATAACAAAGACAAGGCCGCTGAAGGGCCGAAGTCTATGGAAAGATGGATTGCGACGGCTTCGAAAACACAGGCTCGCGATGGTCTGTTTTGTCGTCGTACTGCTGTATTTTTCGCTTGCGGCATTCATCTATTTGGGAGAGTTATTCAATTGGCAGGTCGGGCCGATACGATGGGCTGAGGAGGTTGGCCAGAAATATGAACCGCCGAGTTCAAAGAATATATTCGGTACGGATATTTTCGGCCTATCTGTTTTCCGAAAGACACTTTACGGCACGAAGATATCGATAACGGTCGCATTATGCGCTTCGTTTATAAGTATTGCTATCGGCGTGCCTTTAGGAGCAATAGCGGGTTACTTCCGCGGGTTTGTTGATGAGATTATAGTCTGGATATATTCAACTCTAAGTTCAATTCCGTACATTCTGTTGATATTGGCTTTCGCCATCGTTCTGCGGGACAAAACTCTTTTCGGCCATAAACTTAGGGGTATTACGGCGGTGTATTTGGCAATAGGTCTTACAAGCTGGGTTGGTATTTGTCGTCTGATTAGAGGTGAGATTATCAAACACAAGGAGCGAGAATATGTTTTGGCTGCGGTCAGCTATGGTTGCGGTAGGCGGCGGATTATCTTCAAACATCTACTACCCAATGTTTTCCACCTTGTTATCATTGACTTTTCACTGCGGTTTGTTGCCTTCATCCACGCGGAAGTAATACTGAGCTTTTTGGGTCTTGGTGAAATGGACCGTCCAAGCTGGGGGGCAATGATAAATGATGCAAGAATGGAGCTTTCGCGCGGAGTGTGGTGGCAAATGGCAGCGGCGACGATAGCGATATTCATTATTTCGCTGGTGTTAAATATTTTTGGAGATGCGCTGAGGGACTCGCTCGACCCGAAGCTTAGGGTTGAATAACTTTATGGATGGTAACGGAACATTATTGTCGGTTGAAAATCTTTCGACGCACTTTTTTACCGAAGGCGGTGTTGCACGAGCGGTGCAGGATGTGAGCTTTTCGATAAAGAAGGGCAAAACGTTTGCGCTTGTTGGTGAAAGTGGGTGCGGCAAGAGTGTAACAGCACTTTCAATTATGCGATTGATACCTGACCCGCCGGGGAAGATTGTCGGCGGAAAAATAATGTTCAGAGACCGCAGCCTGCTTGAATTGAGTGGAAGGCAGATGCGGAGTGTTCGCGGCAACAGAATAGCGATGATTTTTCAGGAGCCGATGACCAGTCTTAATCCGGTCTTTACGGTGGGCAATCAAATTGTAGAGGCGATAAAGCTGCATCAGAAAAAAGGTACGAGTGAGTCCTGGGCGGATGCGGTCGAGATGCTGCGAAAGGTGGGCATTGCTGATCCGGACAGCAGAGTCCGCGAGTATCCGCATCAGATGTCCGGCGGGATGCGACAAAGAGTTATGATAGCTATGGCGGTAAGCTGCGAGCCGGCACTTTTGATTGCCGATGAGCCCACAACCGCTTTGGATGTAACCATTCAGGCGCAGATACTTGATTTGCTGGACGAGCTGCAGGCACAAAACGGAATGAGCATTTTGCTGATAACCCACGATTTGGGCGTTGTGGCTGAGCGGGCTGATGACGTTGCGGTGATGTATGCGTCACGAATAGTGGAGGTGGCGGAATCAGAGTCGCTTTTTGCAAAGCCCCTGCATCCATACACCCAGGGACTTCTAAAATCTTTGCCGCGGCTGGGACTTGAGGCGGGGCGTCTTCAGACGATTTCGGGCACTGTCCCTGAACCGTTGCATTTTCCAACAGGTTGCAAATTCCATCCGCGGTGCTCCGTAGGTTGCAGCGACAGGAGGTGTCAGACAGTTGAGCCGGAACTGAGAAAAGTTCAACCGGGGCGATGTGTTGCCTGCTGGTATGCGCCAGGATACGAGGAGAAATAATGGTAGGGTGGGGTCTTTACCCCACCAAGATATGAAATAAAGAAGTGTAACTTAGTGACGATATGTCTATCTTTAAGAAGAAAATTGATTTTGGGCAATTTCTCGCTGATTTAATCACGCATCAGTGTGATTTTTTGGGAAATAATTTTAATAAATTAGTGACCTTAGCAGATGAATTTAAGGTATTGACGGAAAAAGATAAGGAAGAATTTTTAGATAAAGCACATGAACTGATAATTGTTGATATTCTAATGAGCTGTAATCAAAATTTTTATAAAGATTTATCGAGCGAGGAGGTGGGAGAAGCAGTTAGTATTGTGTACGCGCAATATTTAACCGAATATAAAAAGATACCAAAAACATTAGCGGAGAAAAAATTAGAAAAAGTCATGGAACTTTTTGATTTGGTTTATAAAGCCGAAGAGGAAACACAGAAACGCGGTGAGCATTATGAGGAGATTAGTCATAAAATTTACAAAGATATTGATAAACAAAAATTCTATCTTTGCAGCGCTTTTAGCAGTTATTGTGTAGGCGAGGATATAAAATCTGAAAATTGGGAAGGTAGACATTTTGCGGCCTTCAAATTAGCGAAGGGTTTTGTAAAGGCTGGTATTGTCAAAAGCATGCTAAAGCTAAAAGGTAGGGTGGGGTCGTAACCCCACAAAAAATGGGTTTATAAAAGATGTCAGACTACAGACGCGCCAATTTCGAAGGCGGGTATTACTTTTTTACGGTCGTCACGTTTCAGCGAATGAAATTTCTGACCGATACCCTATCCCGTGATTGTCTGAGTTTTGCATTTGGCAAAGTAAAAGAAAAACGACCCTTCGATAACATTGCAATGTGCCTTCTGCCTGACCATTTACACTGTGTATGGAAATTGCCTGACGGTGATTCTGATTTTTCAACACGATGGAATTCAGTCAAATCGCTCTTTACAAAGACGTATTTAAAATCCGGCGGACATGAAGGACAAAGAAATGTCTCGAGAATGCGGACGGGTGAAGCGGCTGTTTGGCAAAGGCGGT
>CAZOUM010000078.1:0-11473 GCA_964582985.1 uncultured Pirellulales bacterium
AGTTACGCTGATTCACACCGATTTTGTTTTGGCCAGCTCGGTGTCCTCGGCAAGCTCTGCTCTAAAAGCAAGCTTTCGGCACAGAGACTCGCTTTCGGTCACAGGTGCATTTTGCAATGCCCCATTTGTGAAGCTGGCGAAAACGGTGTTTTATTAGCCGCGGATACCTTGGGCATAAGTTTATCAAGTGAGATGCTGGATGCTTGATTCTCGATGCTCGATTATGCGGAAACCTTGGGCATAAAGAAGAAGCATAATAATTCTGTCTTTCTTAGCAAAAACGCCAAAAAAAACACTTTTTTTGGTCACCTTTACCCCGTGAGACGATTTTCTTCTATGTCACCGGGGCCGCCACCTCTGGGCGGCGTCACATTTCGCACCATTGAATATTGCATTGTCCTTCAAGCCGACAAGAAGATCGAGGGCGTGCGTAGCGAGCCCCACGGATTGATATGTTAGGTTGCAATGCGTTGCGAAAACGGTTTATCTTAGGTTTGTTCATGTTCGGAAACTCGTCGTAAGCATTCTTTGACAAAATCAGGTAAGTCCTGTTCGGCGTACTTCGAAAGTTTAACAAGTCGTTCATACTCTGGAACCTCATCTTCGGTCCACGTGACATCGAGTCGACGAATTAGTCTCAACGCAACATGCTTGTAATCTTCAGTATTTGCCCAATAGCACGTTTTGCATATATCTATTGAATGATCGGTCTTCCAATTTTTGCAATGTTCACATGACCAGGATTTCGCGCGATTGCATGAACCGCACAAAAGCATATAGTCGGCAACATCCAGGTCGCCCTCCGGATCGCCTCCAACCTCGTACGGCACGCGATGGTCAATCTGGAGATATCGTTCTTCGTAAGGAGTGAAGCAAACTGCACATCTTTCGCCGTTCTCAGAAGCCAATTTAATCTTGAATAACTTTGGCCAAGCTTTCCGGCCGCCAATTTTGCCACCACGTACTTTTGATGGATCCCCAAAACTATACGCAGCAATCTTGCGTCCGCTTTTTCCTTTAACCCGGAATGTTTCCAAGGGAATACCTAATTCCCGCACATCTCGAGCAGCGCGAGGAGCGTGATCGTAACCGTACAACTCACTCAGTTCTTCTGTTGTAACGAATCCATGTTCCAGGATGTGGTCGATGACCGTTTTAGGTCTTTTGGCGTTTACCGATTCTAGTTTCTTAATGAAAGCTTTCGGTAAATCCGATGCCTTGGTTGTTTTTTTCTTCTTTGCCATGCGATCCTCTCTACCAAAGAGACATTTGAGTCTCTCGATCTAAAATTTCTGCCTGTGAGAGATTTGGAGAGAGGTAAAGTGATTCATATGTTACGTCTGATCGGCCAAGCAATGTTGCCTGAGTGGAACGACCTGCCCGCAATTCTATGCGCGTTAATTTAAGCGAGTCGGGCATTGGTTGCCCATACTCTTTATTTCCAGTGCGTCCGTCGTACGAAATAACATAGTGAATGTTTCGTTCATTTAGCTTTTCGAGTTCTACGCAAAACCCGTTATATTCAATTTTTGGTAAATACCTTTGATCGCGATTGCCGCACACGCCTTGATATGGTGGGTCCATGTAAACCAAATCATTCTCCGTGCATTTGTCGAGCACCTTTTTGTAATCCCAAGCAGTAATTTTTGTGCGGCCTTGGAGAAGTGAGGAAGCGTGCTCTATGCGTTGACGCATTTCGGCAGGCCTTGCGCCCTTCCTGCGGTTGTCGGGAGTGTTGTTGAATTCACCATTCGAGTTATAGCGAATGGCTGCCTTGACACATCGGGCAAGTAAATAAAGAAAGTCTGCTGGTCGGTGAGATTGGTTGAAACGAGATCTAACTATGTCGAAGAATTCGCGTTCATCTCCGAGTTGAGCGTTCCAGAGTCTTGCATAAGCGAGAGAAATCGCGTCAGGATTCTCGATAATCTCGCGCCAGAGGTCCATCAAAGGTGTATGTGCGTCATTGATCCAAAACTTTGCAGCCAAACCCCGAGAAGCCGCAGCGATTGTAATGGCTGCGGAACCAGCAAAGGGTTCAACGATGCGTGAAGCATCCTTCGGAAAGTGAGGCAGAATTCTTGGTGCAAGCTGTCGTTTGCTGCCTTGGTAGGGAATCGGTTGTGGTACGTAGGGTAGTCCGTTCATCCGTGAGTTCCGTTTTCCTTCAGATTAACTTATTTCAACCTAACATAATAATATACAACACGAATTTTTAACAATTTAGTCTACTGGAAATATAATGTCAACATACTTGTATGATTAGCCCTTTTTATGAGAAGAGTTCGTCCTCAATAGTAACTAGATATTTGTTGACGTAGAACATGTCGGGCTCGTGCTTGAGGGCGCGCATTTGAATGTCGAATTTAGGGTCCCTGGGTGTAGCATTGTCGAACAAGACGAGCCCAATCCCATAGAGCATGCATAGCGCATTCATTCTCGCGAGGTCGTCTTGGGGCGATGAGTTTGGAATGACAAGGTATGACTTGTGGCTGAACAGGCGGTATGCGCACGCTTGGCCGAAGGCCGTGACCAGTTGATACGTGTCAATCTTCACTTCAGCGGAGACAACTTCGATCGGGGCCGGGATAATATCGCTGCGTTTAGACTCGCGCTTGCCTATCACGTCGGGAGTACCCCACTTGTCTTTGAATTTGTTTCTTCCAAGAGGGATAGCTTTCGTGCATTCCTCAAGTTCGTTGACGAGCCAGTCTGCTAACGGCTCATAGAAATCAGACTCTCTAATCTTCGATTTGATTGGGCCTACTTTCTTCTTCGCGGATGTATCGACCTCTTGAAATGAAATATGGAGAAAAAGGCCGCGAGAGGGTTTAACCACCTTGTCGGGGAACTTTTGATCTAAATCCCACATTGTCCCATGGATGGTATTCGCGGGGATTTTGGGGAGACGTCTGCAGAGCTCCTTATGGAGCTGTGAGTAACGGTACCCGTTCGGACTATTCTTTAGGAGGTCGAGTGCCTGATCGACGATTCTGTCTTTTCTTGTCTGTTTTTCGGTCATTATGAATCTCCTCTATCTTTCAAGCGCCAACACAATAATATACAACGCTTTTTTTGCCAATTTGGCCGTTACTTCGCCTCAATTTTCATATCTCATATTTCGGCCCAGTTAGAAAGTGGACAAGTGCCTTTGGCAACTTACTTCTAACGGGCTAAATCTTTAGTCTTTAGCCGTTTCCGGCCGGTCAAATGTTGAGTATATATCCGATGCTCGATTCTGGATTCTCGATGCTCGTCGCTCATTTTTCTACCACTTACTTACGTGCGCGGCTCGTCGCCCGACGCTTGTCGCTCATAGTTCATTGTTCGTAGTTCATAGTTCATTTTTCTACCGCTTACTTACGTGCGCGGCTCTGTAACCCGCGCAATAAATCAAGGGTCTAAATATTCTGCTGATTCGAGGGAGTTCTCCGCTCAGGGGTGCGGTATTCAACAGGCCCGAAAATAACAGAAAAGAAGGAAAAAGGCAAAGAAAAAAACCTGTTAATCCCTAAAACTTGCGGTTAATAAAAATTATTTTTAGGGCACCCCCGCCCACCCATCCTTCGCGGAGCTACGGAGGGCAGGCAGGTGGCGGGGCTAACAGGCATTGAGGCGGTGGGGCAAGCCCCACCCTACGAAAGTCCAAGTGGTGCGAAATATCGCACCCTACCCTCTTGATAATAACAACGTATCCGGGCAACCACATGGGATTGCCCCTACATTGAACAACACATCAGAAGAATTTCATAACAAATCAGGGCAACCACGTGGGGTTGCCCCTACAGATTGTATTCCTCGATTTTTCTGTAGAGTCTTATTGTTGATGCACTTACGTGGAAACCAGCGAAATCCCGTGAAATATCCGGGCTAAGGCACTTTGACAGTGGACTTTTTGCTATTGGTCGCTAATTCCCAGGTCGTCTTTTGTGAGGATGGATTCGAATTTGTAGCCGGCGTTGGTGACGTTTTCTTCGGCGCCCTGTTTGCGGTCGATTACGCAGACGATTTTTTTGACTTTAGCGCCGGCTTCGGTGATGACCTTGGCTGCTTCGCAAACTTGTCCGCCGGTGGTGGCGATGTCCTCTACAATCAGGACGACATCGTCCGGTTTTAAGACGCCCTCGATTAGTTTGCCCGTGCCGTAGCTTTTTTTGGTGTTGCGGACGATTATCCAGTTTTTGCCCGTTTGCATAGCGGTAGCAGCAGCCAGGGCCACCCCGCCTAATTCAGCGCCGGCTATCAGGGTGACGTCATCGGTGACGTGTTTTGCGAATTCCTGGCCGAGGGCTTTTAGGATGTCGGGGCAGGTTTCGAAAAGGTACTTGTCGAGGTAGTACTTGCTTCGTTTTCCGCTGCGAAGGACGAAGTCGCCTTCGAGATAGGCAGTTTCTTTAATGCGTTTTATCAGGTCTTGTCTATTCACAGTACGAGGGTCTCCTTATATGAACATGTTGCCCCTTTTCGTGGGCCAGAACCTTCGACTCCATCCGCCTGCGGCGGACTTCGCACCTTGGGCACAAGCACCCTGGGCACAAGCACCCTGGGCACAAGCACCCTGGGCACAAGCTCAGGATGACGCTAAACTTTAAGCGTCACTTTTCTGTTGAGTTCCTTTCGATATTTTCTGCGAACCGGTGTTACGATAGTTTTCAGGAATTCGTCAACTTGCTGGGGTGCCCGGCCGACGTAGGTTTTCGGGTTTAATACTTTTTTGAAATTGACTTTTTTGAAGGCCGGGTCGGCCTTTAGCCGGTCAATCAAATCGTTGTGCTTGCCGAGCTGTTTGACCTGAGCCGCAGCGGCTTGCGAATGCTGTCTTATCTTTTCGTGCAGTTGTTGCCTGTTACCACCTGCCTTGACCGCTGCCATTAGGATATTTTCAGTGGCCATAAAGGGCAGCTCGGCGGCGATGCGGGCGGCTATTACTTTGGGATAAACAACAAGCCCGTCAAGGACGTTGATGAGAATTTCCAGAATCCCATCAACGGCCAAGAATACTTCCGGAATAACCACTCTTCTGTTAGCTGAGTCGTCGAGGGTTCTTTCCAACCACTGTTCGCTGGCGGTCATCTGTGGGCTGGAGGCCAGGGACAGAACCAGTCTGCTGAGGGCTGTCACTCGCTCGCAGCGCATCGGGTTTCTTTTGTAGGCCATTGCAGAGGAGCCGACTTGGGATTTTTCGAATGGCTCTTCAATCTCTTTCAAGTTGGCGAGCAGGCGAACGTCGTTGCACAATTTATGGGCGGACTGTGCTATCGAGGCGAGGGAATTTGTTACAAGGGTGTCGATTTTTCGCTGGTATGTCTGGCCGGTGACAGCGCAGGTTTTGTTGAAGCCGAAGGCTTTGGCCACAGCTTTGTCGAGCTGTTTGACTTTGTTATGGCTGCCGTCAAAGAGAGCCAGAAAAGAGGCCTGGGTGCCGGTGGTGCCTTTTACTCCTCTAAAGGGCAGGGTACAAAAGCGATGCTCGATTTCCTGTAAATCCATTACGAACTCGTAGCACCACAGCGTTGCCCTTTTGCCGACCGTGGTCAATTGGGCCGGCTGATAATGCGTAAAGCCGAGTGTCGGAAGTGAGCGATACTTTTTCGCAAACTTACCTAACAGATTTATCACCGATACTAATTTGCCGGCTGTTATTTGCAGGGCCTGGCGCATCAGTATCAGGTCGGTGTTATCTGCGACGAAGCAGCTGGTGGCGCCGAGGTGGATTATCGGCGCGGCTTTTGGCGCTGCGTCGGCGAAGGTGTGAATATGGGCGACAACATCGTGGCGAAATTTCTTTTCGTAGGCGGCGGACTTTTTGAAATCAATATCGTCAAGGTGCTTTGCCATTTGAGCTATCTGGGTTTGTTTTATATTCAGGCCGAGTTTTTTTTGCGCCTTTGCAAGTTCCAGCCAGAGTCTGCGCCAAGTGCTAAACTTTTTCTGGGCCCCGAAAAGCTCAGCGATTTCTCTTGACGCGTTTCTTTCAACAAGGGGACTTACGTACAGGTTCTTATTATTAGCCATTTTTATCCCTTTTGGTCGTTCGGTTTTTATTTTATTTTTTCCTGGCGTTCGGCCAGCAGTTTTTCGATTTCGTCGAGGTCTTCTTGTGCGAGTGTCCTATCAGCTACCTGCACAGTTTCGGTAATCTGGTCGGGTCTTCGCGCGCCGACGATGGCGGCGGTAACTTCTTTCCGGCGAAGGACCCAGCTTATTGCGAGTTGAGCGGGGGTCATTCCATTTCGTTCGGCGATTGGCCGGAGTTGGTCGACGAGTAGCAAGGTCGCGGCGAACTGCGAGTCGTGGAAATCAGGGCTTTTTCTTCGATGGTCGTGTAAAGGCAGAGCAGCGAGCCGTTCCTGGCTGAATTTTCCTGTGAGCAGGCCTCTTTCCATCGGACTGTATGCAATGACGCCAATATCATTTTCCGCACAATAGCCGAGCACATCATTTTCTATTTCGCGGTGGAGCATATTATAGTGCGGCTGAAGCGAAGCGACCGGGTGAATTTTCCGGACGCGTTTGATTTGGTCGAGACTGAAATTCGATACACCCAGGTATCGTACCTTGCCTTCTTCGGCAAGTTTGGTCATTTCCTGCCAGGCCTGCTCGATGTCATGGTCGGGTCGGGGCCAATGTATCTGGTAAAGGTCTATCGTGTCTATGCCGAGTCTTTTCAGGCTTTCGTGACATTCTTCCCGGATGCTTTTCGCTTCGAGGCAGCTTATAATCTGGCCCTTCTGGTCCCAGCGGAGGCTGCACTTTGTTGCGACAAAAGGTTTTTGAGTTGTTTGTTTGAGTGCTTTGCCGATTAGCTCTTCGGAATGGCCCAGACCATAGGCGGCGGCGGTGTCTATCCAGTTGATTCCTTTGTCCAGTGCGGTCAGTACCGCACCGATTGCTTCATCGTCATCCTGTGGTCCCCAGCCGTACTGCCAGTCTGGGCCGCCAATTGCCCAGGTGCCAAGTCCGACGGTTGTCAACTCAAGTTCCGTATAACCTAATTGCCTTGTTTGCATAATGGTACGCCTATAACTTTAACCGCTCGAGATAATAGCATAGTGGGATTTGCGGTGTTTATCAATACCCAACTGCGTGTTCTCCGGACAGGTTCGGGTTTTCATCTGAGCTAAGTTCTTACCATCCGCCGGGCTGGAGTAAGTCACTTACGGGTTCGTTCCACCAGTTTGGGTCTCTGAAGTATTGTTTTAGCATCATTGCCGCGGTGACGCCGTCGCCTACGGCTGTTGCAAGCTGCATAGCTGCGCCTATTCTGCAGTCGCCGGCCACGAAGACGCCGGGGACGTTTGTTCGAAGATACGCGCAATCACACTTGATGAATCCGTTGTCGGTCAGCTCAACAAAGCCTTTCAAAAAGCCTGTATTCGGCACCATGCCAACAAATATGAACACACCGTCACACGGATAGCTTTCTTCCTGGTTGGTCTTGACGTCCTTAAGTTTCACGGATTGGACTTTTCCTTCGCCCTCAATGGCGGTTGCAATGGTGCTGTATTTAATAATCAGATTTGAATTTGGCTCGCCGGCTTTCTGGAGGAGCTCTTCGGTCAGTACCCTGGTTGCTCTGAACTGGTCTCTTCGGTGTATGAGGGTGACCTTGTCTGCGAACCTGGTAAGGTGCAGGGTTTCTTCGGCAGCGGTGTTACCTCCGCCGACGGCGACTACCTGCCTGCCTCTGAAGAATGGTGCATCGCAGGTCCCGCAGTAACTTACCCCAGTGCCTGCCGTGCGGAATTGTTCTTCTCCCGGGATGCCGAGCTTGCGATAGTCACTGCCGAGCGCCAAAATCACGGCCCTTGCAATATATTGCTCGGAGTCGCAGTAGACAGCGATGTCACCATTGGCGAGTTTCTCTAACCTAGCGGCTTCGCAGCCGGTTTTTATCTCGGCGCCGAAATTGACGGCCTGTTTTTGCATTTGCTCAATCAGGCCGGGGCCGGCGATTCTTTCAATGCCGGGATAGTTTTCTATTCTGTCGGTGCTGCTGATTTGCCCGCCTGGCAGGAATTTCTCAAGCACAAGGGTTTTGAGCCTGTCGCGTGCGGTGTAAAGGCCCGCAGCCAGACCGGCGGGTCCGGCGCCAATTATTATGCAATCATAATGTTCAGCCATAACAAGCTCCCTTTGCCAGGTTTTGATATTCTCGCTGGTTTTGTTCCACCATTCTATATAACTGCAGGACGTACCAAGATGCCTTGAAGAAGCTAAGAACAGCTATTTTATCGGCTGATTCTGGTTTCCTTAGCTGCGTCCATACATGTCCGCTAATAATAGTTGCTAAGAGCAGCTCTTTCAATAGTGTGTTTGAATTTGGCCTTTTACGTGTGGAAAGTACCAGATGCGGCAAATTTAATTTAAGAGCAATTTTGCTTATTGCCGAATTATTTATATATACTTTAAGAAAGGGGTGGATACCAAGATGGGGTTTGGTGTTCTAAAAAAGGCCCTGGCTTTCTACCCGCTGAGGCGCTTATTTGCACGGAAGCGGGACCGCAAGGCAGGGAATATAAGACGTATCACGGGAGGGGTTGATATGAGTGAAATAGCGATGCTTCGTGGAACCGAGCCGAGGGAGATTCTGCAGAGAGTAATTGAACAAAAAGTTCCCGCCATTATGACTTACCAATCTCGTGGTAAGTGGCACGTAGCGAAGGTGGTGCTGACCGAGCTCGGCGCGAACAGGCTGAGCGCCCAAATCGTGCCAAAGGAAAAGATACATCCGCTAAATATACAGGCTGAACAGCCGGTCGGCATATCGTTAAAGCATGGATACGGCAAGTTTATCTTTGAGACGAAGGTGCTTTGTCTTGAGGCGTCGCCGGATACCACGAGCGGCGGAACGATTGTGCTTGCAGTGCCGGGCCGTATCGAAATAGTGCAAAGGAGAAGTTATTTCCGAGTTGATGTGCCGAAGTCACTGAAGGTCAATGTGCTACTGTGGCACCGTCATAAGAGTGACAACAGCGAGGTACCACCCAGCAATTATTGTGAGGGCAGGCTTGTCGATATTTCAGCCGGCGGTGCACAGGTTGTGGCTGATGTTGCACAAAGCCAAGAATTTAAGAACGGTCAGTTCATCGGGCTGCGGTTCACACCCATGCCGTATGAAACACCGTTGATGCTCAATGCCCAGATTCGAAACATTTTGCCGACGGTGGACGGCAAGGGTATCTGCCTTGGACTACAGATTATCGGTTTGGAAGCAAGTCCCGAAGGCCACCAAATTCTGCAGCGGCTCTGCAATGTGGTGGAGCGGTATTTTCATATAAACAAGTCAGGCGCCAAGCAGCAGGACTTTCAGCAGACGCTGAACGCTGTATAAAGCGCGACTGGACAGGCATTTATTGAGAGCCGCCGGCAGAGAGCAGAGCTGGCGGCGAAATCCTACCAAACCGGTCACAGCCAACAAGCATCCAACGCCAATTCGTGCCGGCGGATTGAATGAAGCGGGCGAGCGAGAAAGCTTTGCTTGTCCAACCGCTATCAAAAGCGTCGGCTTAGCTTAACTTATGGGGCAGGAATGCCCTCTTGAGTTTTGGACCATTTTCCAGCACGCTGGAAAGCAGGGATTCTATAATAACACCACTTGACGAAGCCGCTCGCTGCAAAACCGCAGAAGAGTAAGACAAGAGCCGTCTGTCTGCTCCAGGTAATCAAGCCGAGAAACAAGAGCGCCCTTATAAGATGTGCAAAGGGCTTCTTGCCATGGATGTATTGATTTAGGACATGCGGATATCGAATTCTGCTGACCATCAGCACCGCCAAGCCCAAAGCCAGCAGGGGCAGGGAATACAGAATAGCGTTTTCGCAGACAAGGTAGGCCCGAGCGCTTTGGGTTGAAAGCTCAGGCAGTGTTTCCTGATGGAAGATTATCAGGCTGACTATGACGCCGGCCGCGGGTGGTGTTGGCAGACCCACAAAGCTCATATGTGCGGACTCGTCCTCCTCGTTCTCGACATTGAATCTGGCCAGTCGAATAGCTGCACAACTTATATATGCTGCCGCTGTCAGCCAGACGAAGCGTTGTAGGAGGCTGGCAAGTACAGGACTTAGGTCGGCAAGGCCGGTTAATTTGTGTTCGAGGATTTTTAGCATCAAAAATGCCGGTGCAACGGCGAAGCTAACCATATCACAGAGACTGTCGAGCTGTCCGCCGAAGCTGGATGTGTTATGGCTCATACGTGCGAGTCGGCCGTCAAGCATATCGGCAATCATAGCCACCAGTATCAAATAACCGGCTATTGCCAGGCAGGAAAACTGCGCCATACGAGCGGTTGCACCCTTGCCGGCAAGGACAATGGCGGCGAAGCCGCACACGCCGTTGAGAATCGTTATTAGCGACGGCAAGACGGTGATGTACTTTAATCTCTGCTTTCGAACCCGCCGGAGCAAATTGTCTTTGGCGGCCTGAGTTTTTAACCTGGGCATCTTAATAAACTAAAAGCTTAAAGCTAAAAAGTAAAAACCATTGAGTTCGTAGTTATAAGTTCATAGTTCATATTTTACAATGGGCGTCAGGCCTGCTTTTACTTTATCTCCTACCCGGACGAGGCACTTTGCATCTTCACGGACAGGCAGATAAAGCTCTGTCCTGGAGCCGAATTTTATCATTCCGAATTTTTCCCCACCGGTTAGTTCCTGTCCCTTCCGGGCCTCGCATACAATTCGGCGGGTAATCGCGCCGCTAATTTGCCGAACAACCAGCTTATCCTCCGGGCTGTCTGTCCTGGTCATCTGGATGTTGTTGGACTCGTTAACCTTATGTGCCTTCGGATTCATCGCGATTTTGAATTTGCCGGGTTTATAGGCTATTTTTTCGACCCTTACGTTGCACGGGGCACGGTTAATGTGGGCATCAAAGATACTTAAACAGATGCCGATTCGCAGGGCAGGAACGTCGATAAAGTTATCTTCGGCAACGACTTCAATATCGGTTACTTTTCCGTCGGCAGGTGCAAACAGGATTTCTTTATGCGCTGAGACGGGCCTATGAGGGTCGCGGAAGAACGAGAAAACCCATAGCAAGGCGGCGGCCAAAAGCACTTCTACGGAGATAACGGCCCAGGCGCTCAAATACAAAACCCCCACGACCAAATAGGCTATCATCACTGCAACGATCATTGCCGGATAGGCGACTACCTGCGGTAAGCCGTATTTGGTCAGCGGAATCCTCATAACGGGGTATGATAACCGCGAGTGGGGCGCAAATCAACCCCGTTATAGACTTTTTCCCGGCTCGGCCGTTAGAAGTCCGTACAGAAGCCGTCCCAGCTCTGGAGACTGGCTTATTCTAAGGGGCGTTCTCTAACGGGGTCAATAAAAAAGGCCGAATCTGTGAAGAATCGGCCTTATGGAGGAGGAAACACCTATGTGCTTCTACTATAATAGACGCATAAAGAGGCAAAAAGTTACAGGATTTTTCCAGAATTTTACAAAAATTTTACAAAACTGTGCAAAAAGA
>CAZOUM010000079.1:0-11318 GCA_964582985.1 uncultured Pirellulales bacterium
TTTATAACTATCAACGGCTGATTCCAGCACGCTGTTACGCTGCTCGGCCCAGTCCCGACGTTGAAAGTCGCTGACATGAACCGGATACAAAATATATTTCAAAACAGTCCACACCTCGTCGGTCAGACACAACGCCATTGCCGGAGTTTCGTCCAGCAGAGAATAATGCACCCTTGTCCAGTTGTACAAATCCCGCCACAGCCATATCGAATACTGCAGCATCTCCTCCAGATGAGAGCCGTTGCGGGTACGCCTTGCCAGGCGAGCCTGCTGGCCTCTTATCGTGCCATTGAGTCGTTCCATATGAGAGGTATTGATCTTCTGACCAATACCCAACTCTTGAATTCGTTTTACAATTTCTTTCTTTTTGCCAAACAATGCTTTGTTCGATACTTTCAACAAATTGCCTCGGCTGTCTCGAATCTTTTTTACAACTCCTGTCCGCAAATCCGCAGGCGGTTTGAGACGTGGGTATTTTATTCTGCCTCTGCCGTTTTTTCGTCGGCGATGTTTGATCTGTCCAAACACCGTAAGAATAGCCTGTGGATATGGCAAGTGATCGTCTATCAGAATCAGCGGAGGGTCCTTGTCTTTGGAATACACAGCCACCGAAGCGGTCAATTGCACGGCTGTTTCGAGAGTGCGTGGGCCGATGATAGATTCGAGAAGAAACCTGCTCTTTACGGCCAGAGCCGTATGAAGCCATGTTTTGCCCTTTTTTTACTGAGGCGTTTACGCAACTTTTTGGGAACCTTGACAACTTCGGTTTTGTCCTTGCGTTTGACTGTTTTACCGTGCAGTTCATCCATCTGTACAGCTTCGAGAGGCTTGTCGAGATTTTCAAGTTGTAAATTGTGGAAATCAGAGGCACGTTTGCCTGCTTTTTCCAGAAAACGCTGTACGGTGCGGGGATCAACTTCACAGATGTCTGCTGTCGCTTCAACAGAACAGCCATGGCCGAGACATTTGACAATGCGTACAACATCAGCCTGCGGCAGTTTGGTGTATTGCATAAGTGAACCTTGTCGTTCACTGAAACGTGTGCCGCAGGTTTTGCAGTACAGCCGACGGATGGCTTTGTCTTTTCCCATCCATTCTGCGATTGAGAGGTTCTCTGCATCAAAGTGGTTAAAGTCGGCGCAGTCGCTGTTGGGACAGGCGAAGAAAGATAGAGGCAAATTAGTTGGTCCACTGTTATCCTGTTCTTTGCATTGTTTTTGTTCGGGCATATTGGGCCTCCGTGCAAAATTTGAGAAGTTGTCCGATAACATATCGGCCAAATGCCCTCAATATGCCCAATTTCGTTGTTATTCTTTACCAATATCATGAGTGAGAACCACAATTTTGATTTTTGCGTTTTGATTTTTGCATTTTTAAATCCAGTGTCCTTCGACGTTGGCCTGGTCTACTTCTTTTAGTTTGCCTGCCTTGTATGAATCTATTGCGTCCTGAACGGTTTGCTTCTCAGCAAGAAATATTTTTACATTGGCTGAACTGAGCGTCTTAAAAGCGTTTGGTCCTACGTTGCCGGTTATCACCGCCTCGACGCCGAGATTCGCTATATTCTGCCCGGTCTGAATTCCAGCTCCCTGGACAGCATTCAAATTCACAACGTTGTCATGAGCTTGAAAATCGTTTGTCTCAGTATCTACAACGATAATCCATTTGGCCCGTCCGAATCTAAGGTCAATTTCACTTGAAAGCCCTTTATCCTGTGCTGTTACTGCAATTTTCATTTCCATTTTTCCTTTCTCTGCTTAGACTCCGTCCCCCTCGGCTGCGCTTAACATAACAATATCATAAATCCAAATTATCGTCGTCCGCCTCGCCATCGACACCTCTGTCTGCCCCGGCCAAAACCTTTCCGGGCACCGGGCCAGAACCCCGGCATACTGAATTGTGGTTTTGCCAATTGGCCGGTTAAATAGGCTTCCAGCACGTCATTAACTCTGCCGGTTACGTAAGGCAGCACTTGAATTCCAGAAGCTGTAACCATGTTTGCAAGTGCTTGTGAAATCGCACCGCATATCAGCACATCAACTCCAAGGTTTTTCAGATTGCCTGCCCGCTGCGGCAATGATTGACTCTCCAATGCAACCTCAGACCGATTAACCACTTTGACGTTCTCGATATCCACCAGCAAAAGCCTGTGGGCGAAGTCAAAAACGTTCGAAACATTATCTCTGTATACTGGTATCGCTATCTTCATTGCATTATGCCTGAACTTATTTTTTGCCACTAAGGCACCAAGACACGAATTTTTAAAAAACCATGTTTTTTTAGTGCCTTAGTGTCTTTGTGGCTGATACTATTACTATTTCAGAAGCAAACAATATGCCAGAAACATTGGCAGGAACGGCTGAGTTGCGGTAACTCCTTGTAGGAGAGGGTATTATAAAAACTTTAATGTTCTAAATGCCTATAGGGTTGCCCATCCGATGATTGCAATTTGCAACACTTGTCGTTGGAGATAATTGCAAAATACCATAGTGCGGGATTGCTTCTGTGAATTGGGTATTGCCAGTGTGTGCTTACTTTGCAACGAAACAAACTTACTCTACCATACTGTAAACCTACATAACCTTACAATGCTTCAATGTAAAGCCGCAACATCACGATGTAAACTTACGAAGCCACATTGTAAACTCACAACGCCACGATGTAAAGCTACAATATCACAATGCACGCTTACAATGCCGCAATGTAAACCGCCAAAACAAAGGCAGCTAATAATAGTACCACCACCATTACTGGCAATTTTCTCATTTTGCTTTCCTTTCTTTTGGGCCTAACACTGCCCTTAACCGGCTGGTTTTGAAGCGGTGGCGTAGAAATCCCGTCCGAGTTGAAAGGCTTGTTTGGTGATTAATCTCATTGCAGTGCTCGTGCGATTTTTCCCCAGGACTCTTTATGCTAAGCGACGTCTTTTACTTCGACCCCGATGCCTCGATATGGCTTTCCCCTCTTCACCTGGGTTGTCCAGATTGGGCAATTGTCTGCATCGAGCTCAATCTTCTTATCGGGGCGTTTTCGGATTTCTTCCTTCACGAAGTTAAGCCAATCACCGGAGGACAAGATGTAGAAATCCGGCCGTTCTGTCTCTGCTTTGCCCGCGAAATCAACAAGTACGAGTATCGATTTTTCGTCAGCAATTCCCTTGCAGTTAGGCCATTGCTTGAATTGTTTTCCTTTAGCCTCAATTCGGATCGGCCTGTCATCCTTCCCAAAAACCAACAGATCGGTTCTCTTCCTGTGCCCGAAGGTGGGCTGGGCATAAATATTTCTACGACCGAGTTCGCTTGCCACGGCAAACTCGGCCGCGACACTTAGCATGTTCGCATCAATCTTCGTCATTTTTAATCACCTAACGTCTGTTTATATGGTTTCCGCATAACATCATATTTCCCTTACAGTACCACCATCACAGCGTTGCTGGCTTGTCATTCGCCTGCTTTGCTGATATCAGCACAATACTATGAGGATTAAAGCAGTCTCCGGCAGGTGCTTTCCACCGCATCGAGCTTGTTTTGGATAACATCCCAGACAATTTTTAGATTAACACCAAAATATTCGTGAATAAGGATATTCCGCAAGGCTATAATTTTGTACCATTCTATTTCCGCAGCTTTGTCTCTAACTTCGTCAGGTATAGTTCGGGCAGCTTCACCGATAATCTCAAGATTGCGGATAACAGCATCCTGGGTTTTTCTGTCAGCTTCAAAAGCCTTGTAGTCCATATCCTTAACGTATTCTCGAATAAAAGTTATCGCTTGTAGTATGTCGTCGAGCTGTTGTTTATAGTCCCTTGGCATAAATCACTTCCCTTTCAATAACACCTTTAAGACGAGGCTTGACGGTATCAGCGATTACCAGATCGACCGGTCTGCCGAACAGCCTCTCCAGATAAAATTTCAAATCCATATAATGGTCAAATGTTGGCTCGACAAAATCGACCAGAATGTCAACGTCACTTTCCTTGTCAGCCTCATTGCGGGCCAATGAGCCAAAAAGACCTATGCTGCGGACGGAAAAATTCTGTTTTAATTCCTCTGCCTTCTGATTTAGCTGTTCCAGAGTGTCTTCTTGTGTGAACATTTAGTATTCCCTAACACTTTCTTTTTCACAAATTCAGGTATCGGCTTTACCTGCTGGTTAAATTGGAAATTATACCTAACCAATACTGCTATAAAGTAAACCGCTTTAGGAAAAAAATCAACGGATTTTGCCTGTGATGCCAAATGCTTTCATTTTGCGAAACAGCGTGCTTTTGTCGATTCCGAGCTGCTTAGCTGCCGCTGTTTTATTGCCATTGTTTCGCTGCAGAGCCTGTGTTATCAGAATAATCTCCATTTGCTTAATAGTTGCAGGTTCGCTGTCTTCTGATTTATCTGCCTTCAAAGCTGGGCGAACTGATACGGGCAGGTGTTTAGCCTCTATTATCTCGCCCTCACACAAGACAAAGCAGTGCTCAATAATATTCTCAAGCTCACGAACATTGCCGGGATAATCGTAGGTCAAAAGGGCCGCTGTCACTTCATTTGTAACGCAGCAGATATTTTTGTTATGCAGACTGTTAAATCGACTTATAAAATGGTCTACCAATAGCGGAACATCTTCTTTTCTGTCTCTTAGTGGAGGCAATTCTAATCTCATTACGTTGACCCTGTAATACAAATCATCCCTGAATTTACCTTGTTGGACAAGCTGGTCGAGCTTCTTGTTGGTCGCTGTAATAATACGCACATCAGCCTTAACGGGAGAGACACCACCTAACGGCTCATAAGTCTTGTCCTGCAAAACACGCAGCAGTTTAACCTGAACAGAAGCAGAAACATCTCCAATCTCATCCAGAAATATCGTACCACCTTGGGCTAAAGCAAACCGGCCGGGTTTATCCTTCTTGGCATCTGTAAAAGCACCAGCTTTATAACCAAACAACTCGGATTCCAACAAAGTATTAGGGAGAGCCCCACAACTAACCGCAACAAAAGGTTTGTCCTTGCGAAAACTTAAGTTGTGAATAGCCCTGGCAAAAAGTTCCTTGCCGGTTCCGCTTTCACCTTCAATCAAGACCGTAGTATTACTTTCAGCAATATTTGGCAGAACGGCAAAAAGACTTTGCATTTTATGGCTTTGGCTGATTATATCTTCGCAGCGGTATCGGCCTTCGATTTCTTTGCGAAGCTCTTCAACCGCACTGGTATCACGAAACGTTTCAACTCCGCCGATAAGCTTACCATTGGTATCTTTCAACAAAGCTGTGGATATGGCAATTGCTCGCCTCTTGCCCTGGGCATCGATGATGTGTACGGCTTTATTCATTATAGGTTTGCCGGTTTGCATTGTTGCCGCCAGAGTGCAGTCTGTTTCACAAACATCCGCCCGCAAGATGTCTTTGCACTGTCGGCCGATAGTCTTTTCACGCTGGATACCGATAATCTCCTCTGCCGCTCGATTAAAAGAGGTTATCTGCCAGTCCAGACCAACCGTGAAGACACCTTCACTTATCGAATCCAAAATAACGCTTTGAACTTTATTTTGTTCCTTTTCAGACATGGTTTACTTATACTACAAAAAAATAGCCTTCGCAACCATTGTGGCAAATCGGCTTGGACGAGAAATCCTGCCGGGAGAATTTGCAGTGCTCAGCCACTCCAACGCTAATCCACAATCTCCGCAATTGCGTCACTCCGTTCTTTTTCTGACGGAAGCTTGCGGATATCATCGAACATATCCTTTAATTGCCTGCTGCCGGCAGATTGCTGCTTCACCAGTAAGCGTTCTCAGTCGTCAATCATTACACCATCTGCTATGAATTTCTTCTCAAAAATCTTTTCCCAGTTGTAACTCTTCTTCTCGTACTTGTTAGCTGCGATCCCGGCAATCCTCGCCAGTTTCTGCTCCTCTGAATCCATCTTCCGGACATCGGCAAACGCTTCCTTCAAAGACAGACGGTGATTGAACGGAATATCTATCATATCAAGATTCGCACCGCGACTAATCTGTTTCGCGCGGTACCTCGGCACACTCGTCTGCATGCCGATACTCTGGAATAACGCCTCAGCCATTTGGAAAACCCGCGCACGAAGTTCGGAGTTTGCCCTGTACGTCACCGCCTCATCGAGCACAGCCTCAGCCGCGTCAAGAGCCTTGGCAGAACCAACCTCACCTGCCGTCTTAAGAATCGCAAGCGCCTTGTTCTCAAGCTCCGTTTCATACTCAAGCCGTAACTTGATATACGCATCATAATAAGCGCGGTAAAGGCCCTGCTGAAATCGCCAGTTCAGCTTGTCCTGCGGTGTCGCCTTTTTTTCCATCGACTGGAAAAGTTTCAACGTCTCTAAAACTCCATCATTATTCTTCAAGCGACCCTGCCAGTTACGTTCCAGACCAAAGAGACCCTGGGCAAACTTCTGCTCGTATCGCGGACTAATAAAGTACCTGCTGTACTCTCTGACGATATCCTCAACCTTCATTTCCGGGTCCCAGCCCAGACAGCTCCAAACAACCTTATTCAGGTCGTCGTTGCAGCCTTCGCTGTAGCTGATAAAGCCGATGGAATACTGCTGAAGGTCTCTGAATATCTTCGCATAAGCCCGAGGCCGCGGATTAATCGGCTCGCGACCAAGCGTATCCTGTAACACGTCGTCCCAATCATCTACTTCATATTGACAGCTCCTCGAGTGAGTTATATCGGGATATCGCCGTATCGGAAATCGCTCCGGAACATCCCTTCGCATCTCTCGCAGACTTATCTCCGTCGCCGGACCGAATACTACCCCATCAAACCAATCGACCTTGCCGCTGTTGAGCCAACCATAAAATGCTTTTATCCAGCCCATAGTCGCAGATTCATCATCATAATTCTGCACCGAACTCCAAATCTCGGCGTTTGGATGATACTTGTTCAATACCTTCTTATGCTCTTTCATATGCGGGAATAAATATCGCGGGTGAACCTCGCCGGGATCGCCGCTCGGGACAAATACGGCATCGACGCGAGGAAGTTTACTGAGAACATCATCTCGATTTTTTATCGCCAGTTCCATAAGCTCAGGCGAAATCTTCTCGCGCTTTTTGCCGCGAAACTCCATCGCCGGATACCATATCCACACCTCCAGGCCGTAATCGTCGGCCAGCTTTGACTGCGCTATCATCATATCCATGGGCTTTAGAGGCATAACGGCGCTGTCAGGAAGATCGTCGGTTATCGGCGGAACTATCTCAACGGCGTTCATCCCGAAAACTATCATGTCACGATAATACTGCTCCCACATCTCAACCGTCCACGCGTCATAAGAATTCGTCTTCGCCCGATAACCCATCTGATGTCCCCGCAGAGGATACTTCGGTGCTGTTGCAACCTTAATACCGGCATCCACCGAAAGCTTATCCCTGCGCATCTCCAGCATCCGAAGAAGTCTGCCAACCGCGTACAATGCTCCCCGGTCATCATGACCCGCCAAGCAAATTGTAGCAGCATCACGCTTGCTCTTGTCGATCCATATCGCATAACCATCTGCTTTCTTGGGAATAGCCAACCCCGAAGGCGGCCCACCAACTTTCTTTCCAACCTCCTTGCCAGTCCCGATTACAATAGTAGGGACGGTCTTGCCCGGCATCTTCGAAACAACATCAAGCCCGAACCGCGTGCGTTTTTCTATCTCGTCTCGAAGCATATCCGCCGCGCTGGCCTGTATCTTCTTTTTGGGATTCAACACCACTATCTTCGCGTTTGAAAGGTCGAACTGCGCCGCCGAAGCCGGTGTCGAGACTGTAATCGCCAATATCAGTGACAACGTCCAAATCTTGCCCATAATGCACCTCGTAACTAAATAAGTTCTCTTTAGTTAATTCCCTCGAGTATGACATCTCTGTCGTGCTTCAATTTCATCATATATCGCTCAGCGGTAATTTGAGCTATTGCCCTCAGCCGGTCCCGCTCAGAACCAAGCCTGCGAATCTGCCTGAACAGCTTCCTGATTTTTTTGCTGTCATTTAACGGCACATCAATCAAATCCAGATTACCGCCTCGCCTTGTCGATTTAGCCTCGTAACGGTCTACGCTAAGCTGCATGCGGATACTCTGGAACAGCGCCTCCGCCATCTCGAAGGTCCTGGCTCTCCAATCGACGGCCACCTTTTGTTTCTCAGCCTTGTCCAGTATCGCCTCGGCTTTTTTCATTGCAGAAAGTGAGCCGAGCTGTTCGGCACTTCTCAAAACATCCATAGCCTTTTCTTCAAGCTCTGTCTCGTAAATCAACCTTCGCCGGGTATAAGCGTCGTAATAAGCCCTATAAAGAGCCAGCTGGAAACGCCAATTGAGTTTTTCCTGCGGTGTCGCGTCCTTCTCCATCTTTTGAAATATCTTCAGCGTTTCATAAACCCCCACATTTGTTATAAGTGGCCCCTGCCAGTTTTTTTCCAGGCTGAGCAGACCATCGGCAAACCTTTGCGCGTACCTGCCGCTGATAAAGTACTTGCTATACTCTTTCAATATATCCTCGACTTTCATATCGGGGTCCCAGCCAAGACAGGCCCATATAAACTTATTCACATCATCATTGACACCTTCGCTGTACGTAATAAAGCCGACGGTGTACTCGTCCCAGTCGCGGAAAATCTTTGCGTATCCCATGGGCCGCGGATTAATAGGCTCGCGATACAGTGTCACGTGAAAGGCCGGGTCCCAGTTCGGTACCGAGTACTGAGCATCCAGGCAGTGCGTTATATCGGGATACCGCCTTATCGGATACTGACTCGGAAGCTTGTCGCGCAGGACCTTCAAGTTGTCCGCCACCTGCGGTCCGAACACGACGCCGTCCAGCCAGGCAGGCTCCCTGGCCATCTGTTCGTAAAATGCCTTCAGGTAACCTGGTGCATCGCCCTCGAAGTCGAATCCCTGCGGAGACACCCACATCTCAGCGTCCGGATGATACTTATTCAATACCTTTTTAAGTCCTTTCATCAGTGCGAAAAGCTGATCTGGATATACCTCGCCCGGGTCGCCGCCAGGAACAAATATCGTATCGATCCTCGGAAGCTTCTTGAATACCGCTTCCCGAACCTTTAGTGCCTTGGCGATTGCCCTTGCATCCAGATCGTCATCGTCTACGACCGGATACCAGATCCACACATCCAGGTCGTAATCGTCGGCAAGCCGGCTCATCGCGGTCATCATCTCGAGCTTGGGCTTGGGGAAATGAGGACTATCATCACTATCATCGCTCTCCGGCGGAACAAACTCTACCGCGTTCGCTCCGAACGCTATCATGTCCCTGAAATACTGCTCCCATATCTCGATGGTCCATGCATCATAAGCGTTGGTCTTGGGCCTATATCCAACCTGATGGCCACGCAGCGGATACTTCGGAGCTGTCGCTACTCTGAAATTGCTGTCAAGTTCCAACCTGTCCCTGCTCATTTCAAGTTCGCGCAGCAGCCTGCCGGCGGCATACAAAACGGCCCGGTCGTCATAGCCGGCCAGACAAACCGTAGCCGCATCTCGCTTCGACCTGTCAATCCAGACCGCGTAGGCGTCCGCCTTTGATGGAAGCTTAAAACCAGCCGCAGGCCGATACGACTTTTTAGCCAACTCTTTGGCTGTCCCGATTACAATCGCCGCTTTATTCTTGCCCGGCATCTTCGAGACAACATCAAGACCTATCCTCGTTCGCTTCTCAATCTCGTCTCTGAGCATATCGGCGGCTTTGGCGTGAATTGTCTTGGCAGACGATGCAACAATTACCGCATCGGAAAGGTCAATCTTCTCAGCAGCCGGCATTTGGCGGACGATTGCATCAGAGTCTTTCGGGATACCGAGAATCCGACCTATGATATCTGCGCCAAGTTCAATGTCATTATCGTCGTCGTCATCATCATCGTCATCTTCAGCTTCTCGAGCTTTCTGCAGCCATTGCTGCTCCTGCTCGGCCGTGTGCACAAGATTTGAGGTTGGGATAGATACCTTCTCCTGACCCGTCCAGCTCCACGTAACTTTGAAGTGACTGTCATACGAGTCACCGTCCTTGATGTAAGTAACTTCGATCGGATATTCTTTGCCCTTGACCATAGACACGCTGCCGGTCTGTGTGCCTTTTTTCGATTCAACGATGGTTTTGCCGGCAATCCTGATTTGCAGAGTCTGGTCGGTTTCGGCGTCGAACGTAATCTCGCCGCTTGCCGGCGCCACTACAAAGCCCATCCACTTGGCCGACCACTGCCGGCCGTAGTCGTCAGCTTCACTAAAGGTCCGCTGAAGGCTGCTGAGTCGTGATAGGTTTTGCAGGTTCGTAAAATCCTCCGACCCATACTGGGCTCCAATCAGGCCGGGCTTTTTTGCTCCATCCGCTTTGGCATCAGCTGAAAAAAATGTTACAACTTCAACTACAGCTAAAGCCACAATAATCAACACCGTTTTCTTGTTCATAATGTGTCCTTTCTTTGGTTAATTGAATTCAGCTTAGTCAGCCTTGTCAGAATCCCAAATGGTGGCCGGGATGAATTGGTCTCGGCCGATTCCAGGCAATCACAAACCCCGTGTTTCAGACCACATGTTTTCGAACAAAGGCTCATGTAAATGACGTATCAGAACCGGTATTTTATGCAAGAACAAGTATTTCTGCGAGATCCAACCACTGCGCCTTTTCGTTCTTCCCTGCCCCGCACCAAACAGGCTCCCGCCGGAATATGCGGGCGGAGATAATGCGACCGAAATTATCCTAATTTAGGAAAATTGGGGGTTTTTGCGGTGTGTTTTTGGGGGGAATCGTTGTTTTTGGGTGAAAAACAATGGTGGCGGGGTCAGTCCTTCGACTACTTCGACGAAGCTCAGTATAAATACGCTCAGGATAAAATTGTGTGGTTTGGGTAAAATAGGCAAGAAAAATTTGGTAAGAAATTGGTAAAAATGCGTAAAAAGTGGTAAGAAATTTGCAAAAATGCGTGCTTTTTGAGTAGAAATCGCAAGAAATGGGTCGTTTTTGAGTAGGTTTTTGCTGCCCTGTCGCGCAAATACGGGTGCTTTGGGTTTGATCCGGCTTCGCCAGAGGCTACGCCGCGACAAGTTGGGTTCGTATTGGGTTTGTTTTTATTGGCATTGTTCATAGTTATTTGTTCGTAGTTCATTGTTTTAACAGAACTTAGGTTCATTTGAGCATCCAGCAAATTGGGTTTGTTTTGCATAAAAAGAGCTGATTTGTAGAGGGTTCTCGACAGATGTAGAGGACCGAGCGGGTCATAATTGGTTAACTGGTTAATTGTTATTGGTTAATCCCCTAAGGGGTTTCCGCCCCATAGGAAAGGGGCAAGTTTCGCTC
>CAZOUM010000080.1:0-11074 GCA_964582985.1 uncultured Pirellulales bacterium
AACTGGCCGGTTTGCCCGCACCCAAAGGGATAGACGGAATATCATTCTTGCCCACCCTGTTGGGTCGGCCGCAAACCAGGCACGAATACCTGTATTGGGATTACGGACACGTCCGCAGAAAATATATGCAGGCGCTGCGTATGGGCGACTGGAAAGGCGTTCGCGTTGGAAAAAACGCGCCGCTCGAATTATACCATCTGAAACGAGACGCGAGTGAGACCAAAAACCTGGCTGCGGAATATCCACGGGTCGTGGCCCGAATCGAAGAGTTAATGAAATCCGCCCGAATCGAAAGCCAGGATTATCCAATCGGTGACGCCAAATCGAACGGGCGGTAGTCTTTGTGACAAAAATAGATTTGGAGGAACACGGTGAAATCAATGGTAAATGTGAAATCTTGGCCAATGCTTGTATTGGTGGTTCTTGCGTGTGTCTCTGCAGCGTCTTTTGCTGGTGGAAAGGAGCCTCCTGGCCCGGAAGATGCTTACATTGACGGTTCCAGTCACGCCTTTTACGGCAAGGATCAGGGCGGGTGGACTAGGCTCCGCAGGCAATTCGACAGCAAGCAATATGGCCGGCAGGGGCAGCGCCAGATGCTTGATATTCTTGATGGACGACCCGAAGAGGCCGTAAGAAAATGCCAACAAGTGTTAGCATCTGAACCAAACGACCTTGAGTCTCTGTTCAATCTGGCTGTCGCCCGATGCAAACTGAAGGACTATGCCGGGGCTGCCGAATCGATGACCAGGGCGGTAGAGGGGGGCATGCCTTTCGCGCGGTTTCTGGCTGGTCCGAGAGAAATGCTCAAACCCTTACGAGACACGGATGAATTTCGTCGGTATGCAGCGCGATACAAGGTTCAATTGATCCACGGTCCCATGCTTGGTTGTCTGACCGATACAAGTGCGAAGTTTTGGGTTCGCACCGTTGACGAAGTGCCTGTACAGGTTCTGGTGAGTACATCGAAAAGACTCAACCCAATCAAGTCAACACTAACATCAACCAGCTCAAAAGTCGACTACACGGCTGTGGTTGAGGTTAAGGGATTGCAGCCAGGTACCCTTTATTATTACGACGTGATGCTGAACGGCAAATCGGCTTTGGCACCTGAGCAGCCTTCTTTTCGAACGTATCCTACCAGCCCAAGTAAGACGCGTTTGAGTGTGGTGTTTGGTGGAGGCGCAAAATACACCCCGGCCAATGAGCGGATGTGGGACACGATTCGCTCGCGCAGGCCGCGGGCTTTGCTGCTTTTGGGGGACAATGTTTACATTGACCTTCCGCAACAATTTGGTGAATTTCACAAATATACTTACTATCGCAGACAGTCGAGGCCGGAATTTCGCAAGCTGACCTGTTCTGTACCGGTTTATTCGATCTGGGACGACCACGACTGCGCTATAGGTGATTGCTGGATGGGACCGTATCGGGACAAACCGCCCTGGAAGATGTCGATGCTGGAAGGCTTTCGTATGAACTGGAATAATCCCGCCTACGGTGATGAGCAATGGCCCGGCTGCTGGTTTAAATTCTCTATCGCCGATGTTGATTTCTTCATGCTCGACGGACGATTCTATCGCACTAACCCATACGATGCCAGGCCCACCATGCTTGGACCTGCCCAAAAGGCCTGGTTGCTGAAGCAGCTCAAACAATCCAAGGCGACATTCAAGGTTCTGGCATCACCGGTGCCCTGGTCTTTCAACACCAAAGGCGATTCGCTTGACACCTGGAACGGTTTCAGGGATGAGCGAGAAGAAGTTTTTGGCTTTCTGGAGAAAAACAAGATTGACGGAGTTATTCTGATTTCGGCAGACCGCCACCGTTCCGATGCCCGCCGGATTGTTCGCAAAAACGGTTATCCATTGTACGAGTTTGAGAGTTCCAGATTGACAAACCAGCACAAACATGGCCTGAAGCCCGGCACTATTTTCGGCTACAACAAAAAACAGTCCTTCGGATTACTCGCCTTCGATACCACAAAGCCAGACCCCACAGTCACATACCAGATCGTCAGCATAGACAACGAAGTTGTCCACAGTCTGACACTAAAACTAAGCGAACTCTCTCATTAAATAGCCAAGTACAAGATTAGACAGAAAAAATCCTTGGGATACGGCCTCCATAGTCTTATATTGCAAACGTATCAATGATACACAAGCCAGTGCAAACGGGCGCAACAAATGCAGAATTTACAAAATCCGTGAGATTTTGTAAGATAGCAGATTATTGCCGACAGCGAAAGTGAGCAGAGCCGGGACCTCACCATTTGTGACGTATTGTCAGGGATTGTGCGAGGCATCCGCGATTTGTCAACTGACCCGGCAACAAATAGTCCGCGGGCCATAGGGGACTTATTGATTCGCCCACATATCTGACGCTGCCGTTACTGAAGCGGTTTATCACGCTCTTCTTTTCATCTTCGACGTACATCCAGGTACACAGCGGTCAGGATGACCGAGCCTTTTACGATGTACTGCAACGAAAAGTGAACGCCGGCCTGGTTTAGCCCTTTATCGAGGATGCCGATGATGATAGCTCCAATTAGAGTGCCGTACATGGTACCTCGCCCGCCGGTAAAGCTGGTTCCGCCGACGACCGCAGCCGCAATAGCATTTAATTCAAACATGACTCCTGAAGCAGGTTCAGCGGAATAAAGCTGAGAGGTGTGTATCATACCTGCCAGACCCGCAAGAATTGAACAAATCAGGTAGACCAGTATCTCATTGCGCACGATAGGAATGCCCGTGAATCTTGCAGCTTCACGGTTGCCACCAATAGCGTACAGATGCTGTCCAAAACGAGTGCGGTGGAGAAGAATGGTAACTATAGCAAAAAGGGTCAACATCACAACCACGGGAACCGGTATCACTCCGAACACACGGCCATTTCCCAAGGAAAGAAACGCTGCTTGTTGGTCGGGTATATGCATAGGCCGGCCCTCGTTAAAGCGAAGCGCCATGCCTCTGGCTACTAACATCATCGCCAGAGTGATAATAAAAGGCGGCATCTTCGTTTTGGCTGCACAAAGCCCATTGAAGGCCCCAAAACCGGCGGCTACACCCAGCCCCGCCAGCACAGCGGATGCCAGCCACCAAAGATTTTGCTCGTCTAATTGGCCTTTAGTAAGAATGTAGACCGTCGTAGTGCCTACCAGGGCCAGCAGCGCGCCGACGGAAAGGTCAATGCCCCCGATAAGGATTACCAAAGTCATGCCGAATGCCAGGATCGCGTTCACAGATATCTGCTGAATCAAATCCAACATGTTCTCCGGAGATATGAAGTTCGGCACCCATAATCCAAAAAGCAACAGCAAAGCTGCCATGGCCATGGTCAGAGGCAATATTTGTTTAACTGTTCTCACTAACTTTCGCTCCTGTAAGTTGCTCCATAATCTCTTCTTCAGTAATATCCTTGGCCATAATCGTGCTCAGAATGCGTCCATCCCGGTAGAGTGCGATTCGATGCGATGTGTTGAGTACTTCAGCTAATTCGGAGGATATAAACAAGACAGCCATTCCGGATTCCACCAACGCACCTATGATGGCAAACATCTCTTCACGAGCGCCGACGTCCACCCCGCGTGTTGGCTCATCAAGAATGAGAATCTTTGGACGGCGTTCCATCCACCGGCCCACAAGCGCCTTCTGCTGGTTCCCACCCGATAGCTGTTCGATGTTCTGTTCGGTGTCGGATACCTTGATGGAAAAACCTTTTATTGCTCTATCGATAATTTCCCTGCGTTTTCGCCTGCTTTGGAAGCAACCTGAAATCCAGTACTTTAACCAAGGCAGTGCCAGGTTAAATCCAACCGATTGGAACATCACCAGCCCTTGTTGTTTGCGGTCTTCTGGCACCAGGACAATCCCCTTATCCAGGGCATCGCGTGGATTCTTGATGGATACGGGTTGACCGTCGATCCAGAGCTCACCTTCCTGGACAGGGTCGATGCCGAACAGTGCGCGAGCCAGCTCAGTTCTGCCGGACCCTACCAGTCCTGCTAAGCCGAGGACCTCACCGTAGCGCAATTCAAAGCTGACACGATGAACTGTCGGACTGCTTAGCTCGTGGACTTTTAGAGCTACCTGTCTTGCTCTGGAAGCAGGCCGGTGGAAATGGTCTTTGATGTCGCGTCCCACCATCCACCGTATAAGTTCGCGCTGACCGAGTTTTTGCCTGAACTGCGTGCCGACCAACCGCCCGTCGCGCAGAACTGTTATACGGTCGGCCAAACGCATGACCTCCTCCAGACGATGGGATATGTAAATGATTCCTACTCCCTGCGACCTCAGGCGTCTCAAGGTAACAAACAACGCTTCAGTCTCCGCCTCGGAAAGGGAGGAAGTTGGCTCATCAAGCACTAAGATGCGAGCCTGACAAGACAGGGCCCTGGCGATTTCTACCAATTGCTGATGGGCCACACTCAAGTCTGATACGATGGTGCCGACAGAGCGAATCTCGTACAGACCTAAGTTGGCAATGAGGGCTTGCGCATCCGCCACCATCTTGCGGCGGCGCAGCCCGGCGAGTCCCTGCGGCTCTCGGCCCAAATAAATGTTTTCAGCGATGGACAAATTTGGTACCAGCGACAATTCCTGGTGGATGATTCGTACACCGTGGCGGTTGGCATCAGCAACACTGTGGATTCTGAGCTGTTCTCCCTCGATTCTGATCGTACCGGAATCGGGAGCATGAATTCCGCCGAGTACTTTGATAAGGGTGGATTTTCCTGCGCCGTTTTCGCCCAAGAGGGCATGAATTTCGCCTCGCCGCAGGTCAAAATCAACGTCATCCAGCGCTGTGACTCCACCAAATCTCTTGGTGACGCCGTGAAAAGTCAGAAGCTCTGTTTTGTTGGCAACGGTGTGAACCATTCTCTCATTTTTTGACTAAAAAGGCGTCGGCGTTTTCTTTAGTGATCAGTTGGACCCGGACTTTAATATCTTTTTCAACAGCTTTGCCCGACAGGTGTTCATACATTTTTCCAGCTGCGATTCGACCAATCTCTTTGGGAAACTGGGCTGAGGTGGACAGCAATTTACCTGCTTTTATTGCAGCGATCCCATCGGCTGACCCATCGACCGTAACTACAGTAACATCTTTTAGTTTTCCGGCTGACTCCAAAGCAGAGATGGCACCCAGCGCACTGGGGTCGTTGATAGGAAAGACCGCGTTGAGGTCGGGATAACGACCCAGAAGGTCAAGCATGACCGGACGAGCACCTTCCGTAGTGCCTTTGCCTTCCTGGATGTCCAATATCTCCATGTCTGGATACTTGGCTATTTCTTCCTTGAAGCCGGCCACCCGGTCGATGCAGGCCTTGTTTACGAACCGGTGCAGAATGACGATTTTGGCGGGCCGGCAAACTTCGGCCAAAGCCTGAGCTGCCAGGCGACCGGCTTTGACATTATCTGATGCGACCTGGCAGACAACGAGGTTCTTATCCCCGACCGGGGCATCAACGATGATACACGGTACGTTCTTGCGTTTGGCTTGAATCAGACTACCCTTTATCCCCTCCCAGTTGACCGGATTGATGAAAACGCCCGACGCGTTCTGCAGGATAAGGTCGGAAATGTCATTCCGCTGCTTGTGGCTGTTCCACTGGGCATCGAGGGTCACCAGTCGATCGCCGCGGGCCTCAACGACCTGCTTGATTCCCTCGTTCAGGTCCACAAAAAATGGATTGTTCATCGTCTGAAATGTTACGCCGAACAATAGTCCCTTTGCAGGGGCGTCAGCGGTCTTTTCTTTGCGTTCGCATCCGGTTACAATTACTGCAAACACAATACTTGCCAATAGGAATGTCTTTCCTTTCATCGGTTATCTCCCTTTAATGGGCGTCCAACCCAAAGATACCGGCAAACACGTCCTTGGGCCCAACGTCTGAGCTTTTCAATTGCCTTAAGATACCAAAGCCTTGACAGGATTACAATAGAATGACTTCCTATTAGACGATAGTCGTTAGGCCGCCCGTACAGCAGTATTTTATCGCAGACAGCGCTATCAGGAAATGAACTATCGAGCGTCTCCGACATCAAAGTTTCAGGACCGCAATTGTAGACATGATTTGTCTTGGTCGTAGGCATGAGACGAACCCCTCCTTAGTTATTGTTACTAAAGGACTTGCGTCACCGCAGGCCCTTTTCTTTGTGTCCGAAAAGGCTGATTTGTACACTACTTTGTACATCAATCCCTGCGGTGGCCCTAACCGCATTCGAGAAGTTCTTCAATCGTATGTTTAGCTAAGCAGTTTTGAGACTGCTCTGTCGTTGGGTGCAAGCCACAACTTACTCAACTACCTTATGGACGGTATCGCCCTTTCTTACCCGCTCCGGCACCTTCACTCCAATAGAGTCCCCGGCCTTGGCCTCTTCAACGGGTACATTGTCAATCTGCATTGAGTCAACGTTCAGCCCAAGGTCGGTTGTGTGACCCTTAATGTGGATTTTATCTCCCAGTTTTAAAGCTGCAGTTAACTCGATAGCGGCTACTACAGGCCGGGCAAAGAAATCTGATACCGTTCCAACTATCTCTTCAGACATTTGCATATCTCCTATAGGTTTTAATGCTTGCCTTTGAATTAAGTCGCTATCTGGCATTATAACTTTTCCGTTCTTGAGTGCAAGTCTGGCCTGAGGTCTGAACATCAGGCGCAAAAAATGCAAAAATGCTATAAGAAATGTCATTGCGAGGATAGTTTACCCTGAGCGTAGTCGAATGGGCAGCAATCTCAAAAAATGGTTAGCCCCGCCACCTGCCTGCCCTCCGTAGCTCCGCGAAGGATGGGTGGCCGGGATATTTCCCCCACGTTTCACGTGAGGTTACGACCTACGCAATACGCATCACGCACGACGCAATACGAAACCTTGCCCCCGCAAGCTATTGGTGCGGCGTTTAGCCGTCGCCGGCACGGCGACGCTCTATTGTCATTCCTGCGAAACCTGTCCTGAACAAGGTCGAAGCAGCAGGAATCCATTTTTTAGTCATTGCGAGCGAAGCGCGGCAATCTCAAACACTGCCTGCCCCGAACCCAACGTGATTCAGGGGTCATTCCTGCGAAAAGCCTGCCCTCCGTAGCTTTAACTCGTATTCAACTTAGATTCAGCGGTCACAACCATTTCTGGCTTTTTCCCTTTTGGCATAATCGCAGTTGTTTTAATACGATTGGTGGAGTTGCTATACTCGGCTTCCTGGTCCTTTTAAGTTCTTGTAAATTTTCAAAAACACTATGAACCGCTGATTTCAATTCATCCAGGTCAAAGGCTCTCACGTGATAGTAATACACATCCTGTTGTCGCACCTTGCTTTCTAATTCCAGACTATTCTTGGCCGCGGTCATAATTACTGGGGGGTTATTGCCGATTGTATTCATAAGTGCGATGGCCTCGTAGCCCTTCATCTCAGGCAGCTCGACATCCATGATAATACAATTGAAGTTTACGGTTTGCACCTGTTCAACCGCCTCAGCAACAGATTCGGCTATTTCCGGCTCGTAGCGGTCATGCTCAAAGCGTCCACGCTCCAAGTGAAAAAGAAGGAACATCTCCTGCGCAATCTCAGGGTCAGGCTCAACTATTAAGATTCTTCTAATCATATTTACAAGCTCCAATCGCCTCTCTGTACCTAAGCAATCTGCGGGCCGACGCAGTGCTATGAATGCAAAAGCCTCTTAGAAATTCACCCTGTGTTCTCCTTCCATGGTTTTCTTTCAACACATCCAATCAATTACACTGAAGTTAAAGCTGAGATTATTCATAAAGCTCTCATGGTTACCGCAAAGTTTTGATTAAAGTAAAAGTACCCAGAATTATGGTAAGTACCGCGATCGTCAATTTTAGTTTTTTTGTGCTAATGAACTTTACGCTTTTTGCTGAAAACGGAACCGAGAGTACGGCCCCTATAATAATCCACGGGGCCAATTTCAAATCAAGAGGGTTCTTTAAAACCAGGACATAGGTGATTATCCCAACCAGGCAAGTCAGGCCCTCCGCCAAAGAGGTGATTCCAACAGCGCTTTTGCCGTCCACGCCCGACAAAATTTGACCGCCGGTTACAACTGGCCCATACCCCCCGCCGCTCATCCCTTTATTAAATGAAGCGATTACGCCCAAAAAAGCTATTTTCTTCCAGGAGAACTTAAATTCCTTACCGAGACAAACAAGGATAACCACACCCATTGCTGTCACAAGACAACCAATGTAGATTTTCAGCCAGAATTTAGGAATATTAACCGCGACGAAGACAGCGACAATTGTGCCGAAAATACTGCAGACCGCCAAAAGCAGCGCAACCTTCAAGTGCAGCGGTATACCCCGTTTGAAACTCTCAACATATCCTAGGGACTTTAGTTTCTTTACAATTACCGAAACACTGGTTGTCTTAGGTTTGAAGTTCACATTTCCCTCACGATGATGAAGGAACCCCGCCAGAAGCCCGGAAGCTAATTCCGACAATAACACTACCGGAACAATCTGCATTGGACCAAAGCCCAAAAGCAGAAAGATGGGCGTCAATGTCGTTCCGTAGCCCATACCGAGGGTCGAGTCCATGTATTCGCACAGAAATGCCAGAATAACTGTCATGACAATCTGCCATGGCTGCAACATAATTCTATTCCTTTCTCTGCGAGCCCTTCGTGTAAATGGGGCATCCTATACGGCATATACGGTTATTCGGATCGCAGGAACAGTAAAAACGGCCGCCACAAGAAACGCTTCAATACAGTCCGGATTCTTTTAGCTTTATTCATAAATTCCAATCACCTCTCCACACCTAAAACAATCTGCGTGCCAACCAATCTATTGAAAATAAAAAGCCAAAGAGGTTATGTTTTTGCTGTACTTCTACAAATACTCTACGCTTTCCTACATCACCACATAGAGTCTCTCAACAAATGTGGCAAAACTCCCCGCTGACGGGAGTTTTCACCCCAGGCGATTTTAATCAATCCACTATTTCCTCAACCTCACATTTCTTCAACTTTGAACGAAAGGTGTAGCGATCTGTTCCCAATGCCTCTGCAATCTTGCCTCTGCAATTAGGGCAAACCATTCAATCATTCTTTCAGTGAACGCTTCTTTCTTCTTGTCTCCCAAGGCTTTCCCCGTTTATTTATTCTTATGTGCTAATTCTTCCATCCTATATTCTTTGAAGTCTTCCCAGGCTGGCATCACATCGTAGAAAAAGTATTTTTCTAATTCGGGTTGTACTCTTTGAACTAAATTCAAGTATTCGTCTAAGATTTGTTCCTCTAACATTTTTAAGTTAGCTTCCATTTTTTGCTCCACCTAACATCAGGATTCAACTGCATTTTCCAAGCCTCAATTGTGTTTTTCAAAAGCATCGCCGTGGTTACTGGTCCTACACCTCCTGGGACAGGTGTAATTAGAGAAGCTTTTTCTTTTGCTTCTTCAAAGACAACGTCGCCAACAATCTTGCCTTCGACCCGATTTATCCCTACGTCAATAACTATTGCGCCTTCTTTAATCATGTCTCCTTTGATTAAACCAGGTTTACCTACAGCCACGATCAGTATCTCAGCCCTTCTTGTATGTGCAGTTAAATCTCGGGTAGCAATGTGACATACAGTCGTGGTAGCTGAGTCAAATGGGGAAGATAAAAGAAGAAGAGCCAAAGGCTTTCCCACAAGAGAGCTATGACCTACAAGGGTTACTTGTTTGCCCTTGATGCAAGTTCCGGTGCTTTTAATTAATTCCATCACTGCTAAAGCAGTACAGGGAGCAAGTCCCGGCCAGCCGTACATCAACAATCCCATATTTTGCGGGTTGACACCTTCCACATCTTTTAAAGGATCAATTGCTTCTTGTACCTTCTCGGCATCTATTTGTTGAGGTAATGGCATCTGGAGGATAATTCCAGTTGTTTTTCCATCTTGATTTTTTTCTTTGATAAACTGAATAAGTTCCTCCTCACTAACTTCCTGAGGTAGTTGCTGAACTTGATAATCGATACCAACTTCTTCGCAGCCTTTCCTCTGACTTTTCAAATAAGCTGCCGAAGCAGGATTCTCGCCCACTTGAACCGCTAAAAGAAGAGGAAAAGATTTATGTTTCTCTTTCAACTTAACTATTTCTTTCTTTACTTCTTCTTTCACCCTCTTAGCTACTGCCTTACCATCGATTAATTGTGCCGCCACTTTTTTTCTATCGATTAATTGTGCCAGCCCTCTCTTAACAACATCTCTTAATTGCTTCGGGGTGAATGGCTTAGCGAGAACGTCATAAGCATTGCGTTTCGTCGCCTCGACAGTTGATTCTACAGTTGCATAGCCAGTGATAACTACAGAAACGATGTTTGGATCGATATCTCCGATCTTTTCTAAAAGCTCCATACCGCTCATCCCCGGCATCTTGAGGTCAACCAGGACTAAATCAGGCCTGATATCCCTTATCTTCTGCAAACCGCTATACCCATCCTCTGCTGTCTCTGCACGGTATCCGTCCTTGCTCAATACCTGACAGCAGGAGTCCCGCATGGCTTTCTCATCATCAACGACTAAGATAGTAGCCTGCCCCGGTATTCTATGCCCTTGCTCTGAAGACCTCGTATAGACGTTTTCCACTTCTTGATTTTTCCCATTGTTTGATTGTGCTGCCATTTTTTTCTCCTTGTATTTATTTTTTTTCCCATTTCAAAAGTTCAGTTACTTTTCCTAAGGTCCCTCCTTCTTCAATCTCTTTTCTTATACGGTTTTCTCTCTCCAACACATCCATTGCTCGGTTAGTAAACTCTACTGCTTTTCTATCAGGTAAAATTATCACTCCATCGTCATCGCCAATAACCCAATCCCCGGGGAAAACTTTTGTTCCACCAATACTCACCGGCACGCCTATTTCTCCAAATCCTTTAGGTTCACCAGCTGTAGGTGTAATAATTTTAGCGAAGGCAGGAAACTTCATCCGGCGAATTTCTGTTACATCCCGAATTGCTCCATCTATCACCACACCAGCCAAACTTTTTTGTTTCGCACTATGTGTTGCTAATTCTCCCCATACTGCAGGACCTACTCCGCCGGCATCAATCACAACCACATCTCCTTGCTCAGCCTGAT
>CAZOUM010000081.1:0-10965 GCA_964582985.1 uncultured Pirellulales bacterium
CCACGAAGGCATCCGCCTTCGCTAAAGCTACGGCGGACAGGCTCCGGCACGAAGAAAACTAGCCACAGGTTTCACAGATTTAGTGAAAAATTCTAAATCCTAAGCTCTAAATTCTAAACAATATCGAAACTCAAATTTTCAAATGCTCCAAACAAGGTTTAACCACGGATTTCACGGATTGCGCGGATTTATTGCCACGAAGGCACAAAAGGCACGAAGAGAAATTAGGCGCAGATTTCACTGATTACGCGGATTTTGTTTTGGCCAGCTTTGGCGTTTTCGGCCATACCTTTCCTCGAAGCAAGCTTCTGCGAAAGGCCCTGCCTTATCCGCCGAGTTCCCAATAAAATGGGACCCCATTAGTGAAGCTGGCGAAAACGGTGTTTTATTAGCCGCGGATACCTTGGGCACAAGTTGCACAGATTATTACGGATTAGCACGGATACCTTGGGCATAAATTTGCGCGGATTTAACGGATAAGAACCATAATAATTCTGTCTTTGTTAGCAAAAACGGCCAAACTCGCCGCGCTGCGCTCGTCGCAGCGGGAAAGCACTTTTTTTGGCCATCCTGTTGATTTTAGCCGTTATGCTTAGCCTGGCCGCCAACAGGAAAATGCGTATGGTGTCCCCCGATTTTCTCGATTTTCGTGTCCCCAGATTTTCAGATTTTCCAAACAAGTACCTGAGGCACAGGCAAGCCTGCTGCACAACCTACCCGGCTAATAAACACGAAATACGAAATAACATTTGTAGCAGAAGGACTGGAGTCGAATTATTATGATTCCACAAGTATGCTAATCTTTTCGAAAAGGTTCTTCACGTCGTTATGAATTTCATGTTTACTCATGGCGCCAGCCACAGCTTCTCGTGTTATGCTAAGTTCTTCGTTGTGGTGGCGCAGTTTGTTAAAAAGAGAGTCTTCTAAATAGAATAAAATCTTCTTGCCGTTGACTTCCATAAAAATGTTTGAATCTAAATCAACCCAATTTTTGCGCGGAGGAAGAGTAAGATTTTGTTCTGCAAAAAACTGCTCAATGATTTTATCAAAGGTCAGCACAAAAAGACCATCACCAGAACCGAGAACCTGACGGACGGCCTTCTTCCATGCATCCGGAACAAGAAGATAATTTTCTATGTTCTTTCGCTTCCATTCAAACAAAACCTCATTTGTTTCTTCGGGATGAAATGCTGTTTCTTCAGTATCGTAATCAAATATCATCAAACGTTTTGCTTGCGGGATTATTTGCTGAATGGACCCGAAATGCTTATCGGCATCTTTTTTCATCTCTGTTTTATTACCACCTCTCATATCACGAAAGCATAGTTTTATAACGTTATTTTCAGCTCCCAAAGTTCTTGCCCATGTGCGAAGAATTCTCTCGTCAGTATCGCCCTCGACATAAACTATATACGGCGAAGAACGGAGCTGATTGACTTCCAAGTTTGAAACATCTGCCATTGCGCCCAGTATATCAGGCTTTGAGGACTCTCGAAGGGGCTTATGTTGAAGTAGTGAAACCACTCGATTAGCGTCAACTCCTTTGATTAACTCCTCAGCGTGTGTGGCAATCAGGAATTGAATGTTTCTATCACTCGACATTTTGCGAAAGTGATCCAGTATCTCACGCTGTAAGTTCACATGAAGGTGGGCATCCGGTTCATCTAAAAGAATAGTTGTTGGCTTGTATCCATAAAGGAATGCCAGCAAAGTTAGGGACTGATGGAAACCACTCCCTCCTGCAATGATGTCATAGTGTCGTTTATTGTCGATATATTCACACGTTATCTGTGTGTCAACACCCTGTTCATATTGAGGTTTTCTCAGTTTAATGCTGAACCATTTTTGCACAACAGAACTAATTTCATGCCAATCCTTTTCTTGTTCTTTTTCACCTTTTCTTATTACCAGGAGTAAGAGGTTTCTCAAAATACTACCTGGCTGTCCTTTTCCGACTTGTTTTCGCAGAATGGAAGTATCCTTCCATTCTTCTGTTGGCTCCAATCCAGAGAATGGCGGTACATACGCAATTCTTGGAAGTGATTCGTCCTCCTCGTATTGGTGAAAGGCTGTCCAACCTTGGGCAGGTATGGCATAAACTGTCTGCGGAGAAAGGTACCGGAGCCTTACCCCGAATGTCTTATCCTGACCATCTGAGTCTCGCCAAGTCACATCAATTTCAATCAATATATATTCTTGTTTCTTCTTGCCGGACTCAACAGGATATTTTCGGTCTCTCTTCTCGGTCCAAAGCAAGTTGAACTCTGGAACGGGCAGAGCCGTGAAATTTGGCAAGACTATCTGTATGCCCCTTTTCCCGTGGCGTTTGGTACGGTGGAACTCATCAACACAAAATTGCCAGATTGCCAACGCCTGTAAGATGGTGCTCTTACCTGAATTATTCCAGCCAACAAGGAGATCAAAGTTCGTGAATGAATAGGTCTGTTTCTTAACCATCTTGAAATTTACGATAACCAGTTTTGTAATCATAGCTTTACCTCTATTATTCTCATCCAGCTAACGAAAGTATCATCCACCAAAGCTGCGCATATGCTACTGAAAAGGGGCTTTATAATCTCTGTAGCATTCACGCCAGTAGTCACAGAAAATAACACAAAGGGATGAAAAGGCAAGTTGAAAAATGCAAGCATTTTTGGTGATTGGTTAATGGTAATTGGTGAATAGTAGCTGGCCGAGATTGCCGCGTCGGCCTTCGGCCTCCTCGCAATGACAATTTTTAATAGATTCCTGCCCCCCCCAATCGGGCCAGGGACCAGTTGTCAGTTGTCAGGGGGCGGGGGTCACGGAAAAAGGGAAAAGGCAAAAGGAAACGGACAAGATCGGCTTGGCAGGCTGAGAAGTTTTCGGGAAGGCGCATCCGGCGCCCGCTGTAGAGGTTGTCGGGCGCCGGGGAAAGGCTTTGGAATCAGGAAAATCACTCTGCGCCGAAGACAACGACTGAAGGGGGCTGTGGAAGACCTTTCCTGCCCATTCGGCTCTGCAGCAAAAGCGCATCTTCAAATGCCTGCTTGGCAATTTTGACCCTCAGTGAAAGCCGCTCATACTCGTCGGCTCTTTCGAGGAGGTGTTCTGCGAGCCCGAGTTGCCCGCGGAGATGTTCCATGCGCTTGCCGGCCTGGGCCTGTTGTATCGTGAGTTCACTGATTTGATTGCGGAGCGAATTGATGAGTTCGGCGCCGGCCGATTGGCTTACCTGTTCTCGGCGCTCTGCGAGCTCTATCCTGGCTCTGGCGAGATTTTCGCGGGCCTGAGACATCTGTTCCGGAGTCCCCTTACGCATGAGTGTCTTACGTCGCTCTTCGTGCATAGCGATTATTTTCTGGAGTTCGGCGAGGACGGGGTCATTGTTAATCTTGTCATACATTTCGGATTTGGTTTGTGCTATGCGCTTGGATGTTGCTTCGATGAAAGCGTGAGCGGTTTCCAACTCCATCTTTGTAGCCTGCAAGTCTTTTCGCGAACGGCTTATATCATCAAGAATCGCTTTACGTTCAAGATTGTAGGTCCCTAAAATCTGGCGAACTTTCTCTTGCAAACGGGCCAGGTCGGATTCCGCACGCTGAACATCATGGTTAGCAAAGTCCAACTGCTGGTTGAATTTCTTTTGGTAATCGTCAAAAGCCGGGTCGAGAGTCTTGCGGAGGTTGTTGACCAGGGCCTTCATAAACTCCTCGGCTGCCGGTTTTACATCATGGTCAAGCCCAACTCCCAGCTCGAAGAAGAGGGTTTGCTGCCCTTGCCCTTCGAGCTTGACGTACGTAGGTCCAATCTCTAAAATCTTAGCCCCAGCAACATTGTCACCGACTTTGCGAAAAACACCGCCTATAAGCGCCTCATCTCCAACAATCCCTTCGAGTCGTGGGCTGCGCCTTGTAGTCACGGGTTTCTTCTTACGGCCAAGCGCCTCGAATGCGCGCATGTACTCTTCGTCAAATTCAATTCCTTTGCTCATGTCCTTTGGCTCATCCGACAACGGCTCGATTCCAAAGTGAACAAGCTCTTCAGTCTCATCAGTCAGGACAGCAATTCCCAGTATTTCGCGGATGGCCTTTCCACGAATGCCGGAGCTATTGAGCAAGCGGTCAATGGTGCCAAAACTGAGCGGCAGCACTGCCGGGTCGCACGTTACCTTGACCAAACAGCTTGCAATGCGCGTGTTCGAGAGTCCCTTCTTTGCCTCTTTCTTGCCTTCTTTTGCGCTCGCGGCGGTCAGCAGAACAAAAGCTGCCAAGAGAGCTGTAAGTTTTTGGATTCTCATAATAGGTCTCCTTATTAAATTGTTAAACCATTTTTGTTAACGGAACTATTCTGGATTTCTGCTAATCGCCGGCGGGCCACGTCGGCCCATTTACTTTTGGGGAAAAGGTCAATAACCCTGTTGTAAGTTTCGATGGCGGAATCTTTCTGGTCAAGCTCATTGTACATACGATTAGCCTGGTAAACGAGGACGAATGCAGTCTTGTCGGCTTGTCTTTGCATCTCTTCGAGCGGGTCGGGAATACGTGCGAGCTTAGCTTCGAGTTCTTGAAGCCGGGACCGTCTTCGCTGTCTTTTGATAACCTCCCGTACGAGCTTTAGCGTCGAATCGGTTTGAGCCCTGAGCTGCTGAACTTCGGCTTGCAGCATCGCGAGCCTGACTTGCTCATTCGTATCGCCTGCAGGTGTGCTCATGAGCCGCCATACTCCAAAGGCGATTAAAACCATAGCGGCTGCGGCCAGTGGCGCAGCTAAACTTATGAACCTTCTCTGCCTGGCACGTCGACGAATGGCGCTAGTTAGATTGGTAGGAACGGAACCAGGACGGCCTGCGGTTTGGTCGGCCTTTTGGAGCAGGCTTTTTATTTTATCTTCTTCCATAAGTTATCCCTCTATTAGTCCAGCCAAATCTTTTCTCAAACGCTTTCTGGCTCGGCTCAGTCGGACCTGCAGGGTGTTTTGGGATATACCGAGTATTCGGACGATTTCATTTGCTGAAAGCTCCTGCAGATACTTCAGTACCAGCGGCTCACGATATTTGGCCGGCAAAACTGTTATGGCTCGGCGGATACGGTCGAAAGTTTCATTGTCCATTGGCTGCTTATCCGCGCTGTGAGCTGGAGACGAAGATATTTTGTCAGCAGCTCTTGAAAAAATCTTTAGCCGGAGCATTTGCTTGTATCGGTAATTGCGACACTGGTTTATTGTTATGGTAAAGAGCCAGGTTTTTAAGCTGCATTCGCAGCGGAATTTCTTTAGGCCGAGAAATGCAGCGAGGAAGATGTCTTGAACGACATCCTCGACATCGCCGGGCCAGCCGAGCAGCCGATTGGCCAGAGCTGCGATATCAGCAGAATATTTTTCGACGATTTTATCAAAGGCGGAACCGTCGCCGTTGTTGAATTGTTTGACCAACAGCTCATCATTAATAATCTTGTTATGTGCCGGGTTGCCCAGCGATTTTGCATTGGTTTCGGCCATAACCACTATATTAGACCAGCGAGCCGGAGGAGACTTACAAAAAATATTGTTTTTTTTGGGTGCTCTGTAAATAATGCTGAGTGAGATATTTCTTGTTATCGGGGTTAAGTGAGAGAAGCTGCTGATTGCGTGGGAAAGGATAGAAGAGGCGAAAGTTGGAGTTTAGGTGCGCTCAGGAAAGAGCGCGAAGTTTCTGAACTGCCAACATCTTTACCTGCTTTGAACCGGGTTGGATTACGATGGTCAGAGCAGGCCCAGAAAAATTCAAGAACAGAAAGAAGGCTTGCCGATGTGATTTACGGAAAGAAAAAGTGGCTCTGGAAAATGACCAATCCGGCCATAATTAGTTTGACCTTACTTTGCCCTCTTTCGACATTACCGGCAAGGCAGAGCGAAATGCGGGGAGAGTAAGCAAGAGCTAAAAAGGAAAAGGAAAGAGCCACATAAGTAAAGGGAGAGCCAAAGAGGCTCTCCCATTTTTTTTCGTATCTAATATGCTTATACGTATTCGATGGTGGCAGGCGGTTTCGGCGTCAAATCATACAAGCAACGGTTTACTCCGTCTATCCGGGTGATTCGCTCCGAAATACGGTTGAGCTTGTCCCATGAGAGGGGGGTAACAGTCGCGGTTCTGGCGTCAGTGCTTTCGATGCATCGGACAACAACGATGCTTCCGAATTCTCGCTTGTTGTTGCGAATTCCCGTTGCCCGGTCGCTTAGCAAGACCGCCATATACTGAAAAGCTCCACTGTCAGCGAGTTCCTCTTCGACGATGGCGGTGGCGGTCTGTACGGTTTCCAATCTTTCAGGTGTCACTTCACCGACGATTCTGGTAGCGAGGGCTGGGCCGGGAAAAGGTATGCGCTGTGAGATTTCAGGCGGTAAGGCGAGAAACCTGGCAACCTCTCGGACGCCATCCTTTCGCAGAGTATTGAGAGGCTCGATGACCGAGTACCCGTAAGCAGCCTTGGGGTCAATGCCAAGCTGGGCAAGAATGTTGTGCTGACGTTTGATTCCGTCCACAGTCTCTTCAATGTCGGTAAGAATCGTGCCGTGTAATAGGAATTTTGCGCCGGATTCCCTTACAAGCCGACCGAAGACCTTTGCGTAAAATGTGTCGGTGACAGCTTGTCTTTTCTCTTCAGGGTCGGTCAGGCCGGCCAGCGCAGAAAGAAACTCTTCTCTGGCGTCCACTAATTCAACTGGAATATCCATTTTGGCGAACCTCTCAACAACCCACTGGGGTTCGTCCTTGCGCATCAGGGCATTATCGACAAAGACCGTTCTTAACCGGTCACCTAAAGCACGGTGTCCAAGTACAGTCACAAGAGAACTGTCCACGCCACCACTGAGTGCGTTAATGGCTTTTGCGCTGCCAACTGTTTGCTTGAGTTCAGCTATCTGCTTGTCAACAAATTTTTTGCAATCCATTGTGACCTCCTTCGTAAAACTTGTCTGGGCTTACATCGAGACTACGTAAGTAATCGAGGTCGCGAATATAACACTTTCAAAAAGAGCCGTCAAGAAGTGCAAAAAGCTAACAACAATGAAGAATTGCTATAGATTTCTTGCAGTTGGTTGGCAGGGGGGTAATCTCAGAAAATCTGTTGCAATTTCCGAGCGTGTGAGTTAGGATGTTGCCAAAGTGAGACTGAAGTAAATGGCTGAATCGATTGGAAATAGCGATAAGGGCGGCGATACTGCTGTCAGCAGGGCCGTGAGCGATTTCGTTGACAGGTTGAGCGAGGAGCACCGAATGCTGGTTATTCTCAAGGCACAGCTTTACGACGGCACGTGGGAGCCGATGCTTGATGACCTGCAAAACCGCTTGGCCGGAAAGCCGTATATATTCAAGCTGGCTAACCGGATAAGAGATGATATAGAGCGCATCGGGCAGATGCAGAAGTTCGAAGCTGAGCATAATGTTGATTTGGCTGACTATGTTGATTTGCCCTAAGGTGCAAAGTTTGGGAAAATAGAATTGGCAGTGCAAAAAGGAAGCGAGGGTTTATTTTCAAAATTCCGTGCGAGGTGATAGAGATGTTGAAAATGTCGCGATACAGATGGTTCTTGGTGGTGAGTAGTGTTTTGGTTCTATGCGCTATGTTGAGCTGCGTTACTAAGAAGGGCGAGGAGGTCATTTCGGAAGAGCCTGCTTTGCAGAGGCTTGTTTCGCGGAAGCTGCTTGAGCACGCAAGGCTGAAAATACAGTGGGAGACTAAATTGCCGATAAGAGCGACGGAACGTTTGGAGCGGTTGTTTATTCTTGGAAATCACATATACGCACTTTCTGACCACAATTATGTCGTTTCTTTGAACAAAGAAACGGGCCATGAGATATTCAGCCAGTCTTTTGCGCCCGCTGGTTATACTATGCTTGGACTTGAGCTTTACAAAGATGAACTCGATAAGGATGAGCTGATATCTATCATCGGAAACAGCCTGGTTGAGATTAATCCTGAATTTGGCACAGAATTTCGCAGCAAAAGCCTGGGTTTTGGTGTTACTTGTCCTGCCGCCCGCAACAGTTCGTACTTTTATTTGGCTGGGGTTGATAAGCGCTTACGTGTGCTGCGTGCAAAAGACAAGGTTGAACTTTTTAAAGTAGGCGCTGAGAAGATAATTACTTCCGTTATTGCTGACGATGATTTTGTTGTCTTTTCCACTGACGCAGGCAATGTGATAAGTATGAGGCCGGACAAACCTAACCGGCTGTGGCAATTCGAGGCCGGCGACGGTATTGTCGGTCCGATGTTAAGGGACGGAGAATCGCTGTTTGTCGCCAGTAAAGACACATATGTTTATAAGCTTAATTTACAACACGGAAGGACCCCTGTTTGGAAGTATCAGACGGGCGGTATCCTTGATGTGTCTCCGCGAGTGACCCGAGAGGTCGTTTATCAGTACGTTCGCTACCGGGGCTTGTCAGCGATAGATAAGAACAGCGGTGCGCTCATATGGCAGCTGCCGGAAGGTGTAGATTTGTTGGCCGAGGCGAACGGAAAAGCATATGTGATTACCAATGCGGGCACACTGGTTGTGATGGATAATAAGAAAGCGAAACGGCTATACTTGGTTAATTTTGCCAGGGTATCGAAATATGCGACCAACGTAACAGATTCGAAAATCTATATTGCCGATGAGGCGGGGCGCATTGCGTGTTTGAGACCGGTTAAATAAGGTCTTGTGAAAAGAAGTATCAGTAGTGGAAAGTTTATGTAGAAGGAGTCGAAATGAATGTGAAGGTCAAGACGGCGTTGATTAGTGTTTCTGATAAGAAAGGTGTTGTTGATTTTGCGAAGAAGCTGAGCGAGATGGGAGTTAAGATAATCAGCACAGGCGGGACTGCGAAGGCTCTCAGCAGTGGGGGCGTAAATGTCATCGGTATCGAGTCAGTTACCGGCTTTCCAGAAATGATGGACGGCAGAGTAAAAACGCTTCATCCGAAGATTCACGGAGCGTTATTAGGTCTTCGGGACAAAGCTGAACATACGGCTGCAATGAAAGAGCATAGTATTGAGCCGATTGATTTGGTATGTGTGAATCTGTACCCGTTCGAACAGACTATTGCTAAGCCTGACTGCACGTTTGAAGAAGCAATTGAGAATATTGATATTGGCGGGCCGAGTATGATTCGCTCGGCTGCGAAGAATCATAAATTCGTTACGGTTGTTACAAGCCCCGACCAGTATGATAAGGTCATCGAACAAATGCAAAACAAAGACGGGTCGGTGAGCGATGACTTGCGCAGCGACTTTGCGCGAATTGCGTTTGGCTTGACGGCTTCATACGATGCTGCTATTGCGAAGTATCTCGGCGGTAAGGCAGGTGTTGAGTATCCGGAGAGGGTTTCCGTCGCGCTGAAGAGAGAAGCGACGCTGCGTTACGGCGAGAATCCTCACCAGAGCGGTGCTTTCTATAAGCTGGCGGCGAACAGCGAAACATCGGTGAGTAGTGCCAGATTGTTAGAAGGCGGCACTGCTATCAGTTTTAATAACCTCTTAGATACCAATGCGGCGTTTGAGCTGGTTAAGGAATTCAAAGAGCCGGCGGCGGTCGTCGTCAAGCATCTTAATCCGTGCGGCTGCTCAGTCGACGAGGACATTATTGCAGCGTACCGCAAGGCATACGAAGGAGACGTGATTAGTGCGTTCGGAAGCATTGTCGCATTGAACAGAAAGGTGGACGTCGAGCTTGCCCGGACGATTATGGAGTCATACAGCCGATTCGGCAAGGCAAGAGGAGCCAGCGGGTTCTTTGCAGAAGTCATTATCGCGCCAAAATTTGATAAAGATGCGGTCGAAATAATAAGGACACTGAAGAGCTGGGGCAGCAGGGTTCGCCTGATGGAGACGGGGCCAATTGATAGAGCCGGCATTGACGCCGGTGAGTTTGATGCTCGCTGCGTCATAGGCGGTATGCTCTTACAAAAACGGGATTTGGTCGGCTGGGAACCAGACGTTCTTACTTATCCGACAAAGACCCGACCGACGAAGGAACAACTTGAGGATTTAAGAATTGCCTGGCTCGTTGCCAAGCATACCAAGAGCAACACGATTGTGCTGGTTAAGAATAGAAAGGTCCTGGGTGTAGGTGCCGGTCAGATGAATCGCATCGAATCCGGGTTGATTGCGGTCAAGCATGCGGGCGATGAAGCGAAGGGCTGCGCAATGGCCTCTGACGCCTTCTTCCCGTTCCCGGATAACGTTGAAAACGCCGCCAAGGCAGGGGTGGCTGCAATAGTCCAGCCGGGCGGCTCAAACAAGGACGATGAGGTGATCGCCTGTGCCGACGAGTATGGAATTGCGATGGTCTTTACCGGCAAAAGACACTTTAAGCACTAATTCATATCGCGTATTGCGGAAAAGTTGTTTTGGTGTGCACAGCACACCCTACAAGACTATGGAGCAAAATATAGGGATAATAGTGCCGACATAGCTACCAAACAATAACTTGCAAAAAAGGGAATAATTACGAAAAAGATAATAGCCGTAGTAGTAGCCGTGATTGTAATCTGGGTTGTGCTTAAAATGATTGGTGTAGATGTCTCGCTTTCCTCAAAACCTTCGCATAATAACGAGGATAAGGGAGTATATTACCCCTACCAAGTGACGCAAGAAGGAAACAAGTCTAAAGACATCATTGGTATGTCACTGCCTAAGACAGCGGTTGATGTACGTGGACCCGTTTTCTATTTTTTTAACCCCAATAATGACGAACCGACCACATACAAACTTAATTGGCTTGTCGTAAAAATCCCCAGAGAAGATTTCTACACGATGGTTGAACGCCTTGGCCTAATCAAGAAGCCTGATTTATTGGAGATTTGGCCGGAAGCCTTTGAATGCGAGTTTGACAAGTTTGACAAATTCTGGGATTTGGAAAAGACCATTACTGAAGATACTTATTTTATCGAAGACCTTGACGAGGAAACTTATACCAATTGTGCTTAATAATTGCGCTCGACATATTTTTCTCGGCAGACTG
>CAZOUM010000082.1:0-10953 GCA_964582985.1 uncultured Pirellulales bacterium
AACGGGAACGGATAGTCTTTAGTTGAAAGTCGTTAGTATTTAGTCGGCGGGATAGGCTGCGGCGATGGGCATTGACCCGTTTTATACGGACTGTATAATCATTGTTAGTCTTGGAAGACATGTGTTGTGAAACTTAAGTGCCCAAAATGCCAAAACGAGATTGACGTTGAAAGTGATGCTGTTGAAGTGTGTAAATGGGAAATCTCAGATTAAGGAGATAGATATGAGTAGAAGAGCATCGGGGACCATATTTTGTGCCATTTCAGCATTTCTTTTAGCGAGTTGTTATTTATGTGCTGCCATACAATGTGCAGGCAAAACAAGTTGGTCTTCACAACATTTTCGTGACTGCCTCAGAGTTACATACTCACTACAGTTTTAAGGTGTCGTTGCCCTGGTTGTCGGAATTTTATACTTGATTGCCGCAGAAGTAGTTAAGAAGCATTCTAAAGACAAAACTTAAAGCACAATCCTTTTTTGTGCATCTCTGAGCCACTGGGCTACGTGCAGGCCCCTCATTACCACGGCGCCTGCAAGCATCGCTGCGCCACCTGGTGAGTTACGATTTTTTCCTTGTGTATAACCGTCCTGTTCTTGCGCGCAATGAGGCCCAAAATGTGGATGTGGCCGCCGCAGCCGCCAAGAGAAGCGATATAAGGCTTAGAAGGCTGCCGCTTAACGAACCCACCCTCAACTCAATCTCCGCCAGTCCCGGGGCCACCGCGCCTAAAAGCAAACCTGCAATTAGAGCCGTCGCCACAAACATGAAAATAGCTGCCACTGTCGCAGTAACATATTTCATTTTCGCCCTGTGCTAAATAGTTGTGCTTTCACTGCACCATTTTACCGATTGCCGCCCGATTTACTTATTGTTTTTGCTCGTCTTTTGGCTTCTTGTTCATACACGCACAACGTTAACATTATTCATCAGACCTTGTTGGTTGGAACTTCTCCTTACCTTCCTGCTCCCACCACCGCATATACTGGTCTCTGAGTTGAGCCAGCAACCTAAAGTTAGAAGCTTTCTTTTCAAGTTCTCGGTCAGCGTCTGCCCTTGCTTCCACAATTGCAGATGCTTTCTGATTCTGTTCCTGATTCAACGGGATTTCTATATTCAGTATTCTCTTGAGAACTTCTCTTGCTTCTTCATTTACAACAATGATTCTTAGTCCACAGTTTGGGTAGTTTTTTGGATAGAGTTTTCCTTTTGGGAGTCCTCCTTCAAACCTATCAGCATAATACGCAATGTTGAAGACAAGCCCGTTAATCAGCAGAGGAACCGAGGAGTAGTCATTTGTGCCTTCTATGTAATCTCCGATAGCATGTAATGCTGCAACCTTCATATCTGGTTGCGGGTCATCGAAGTATTGGATGATAATTGCCAAGGCTTCAGGTTGAGCAGTTTTGCCAAGTATACGTACCGCGTAGAACCGTGAGAGATAGTTCATTGAGGATGTCTCACTTAGAATCCGCAGAGTTGTCAAAGCATCCTCTCTGGGGTGTGGTTCGACCCTCTCTTTCTCTTTTTGCCATGGCTCGATAAAGTATTTGGAACGAATTTCAAGCAATGTGTTGAAGTTCTTCTCTATTGTTTTCTGGTCAAGTTGTACCTCCCACTTTTCCCACTCTTGCTTTGCAACAGGCGGCTCAACCACGTAAGTCTTTTGTGTCGGCTCACCTTCCGTCTTGCAGCTACTCGATGCCAAAGCCACAGCAATCCCACAGACAACCAAAACCAAGAGCCGATAATCTTTCGCTTTCATATTTCTCACCTCTCAAAAAGGCTCACTTTCACCGCACCAATTTACCGATTGGCGCGTAGCCAGCGTTAGCTATCATTTGGGTCGGGCTTCCATTTGAGTGTGCCAAGGCGCTGCGTAGGGACGAAGTCCACACGCCTATCCTTGAACACAATATTGCAGCCTTTGCCGCCGTGGTTTTCAGTCGTTAGTATCTCCGGCCCGCCAAATTGATTCCAGCGGCGTCTGTAAACTCTTCCTTTGGGGTTATAACGGGCATACGACAGCCGGTCACGAAATGACCGCTCACTCAGTTGGCCGTGTCTGCCAAGCGGATTTATGCCGAAGTTGGTTTCAAATAAGAGAACAACATCATCAGGGATTTCATTAATGCTTTTGCCGGCAATATTGGCGTTGATGGCATAACTTGATTCCCCGAAGATGGCGTCAGATTCTATGCATCTGCAAACGAACTGCTTGGGAGTGGTGAAATCACCCTGAATGAGCAGGTCGCACCATTTGTCCGCGGTAGGAAGCCTTTGGTGTTCATCCTCGCCGGCATAAATCGTTATGGCCATTCCGAGGCCTCTCAATTGGACCTGGCAAGAACTGCGTGGAGGTGATGTGGGCCGGACGTAAGAACGCACGAGTAGGAACACAAGAATTGCAATAACCACTATGAGGAAAACTACGGTTAAAGCCGGGCCCGTTACCTTGCTTTTGCACTGCGTCCTTTGCTCATCTTTTGGCTTCTTGTCTTCGAGTGCGTAAATCAACACGCCAGTTCCAGCCGCCACAACAGCCCACTGTAAAAGTAGCTCGCTTAAGGCGAGAAACGCACCTGTGTTCAAAAGAAACCGGTACTCTATATCTCTGTCTGCCCATCGGCCTAGCTCAAAAATGAACACAGGAGGGAAAAGCCCCATCAACGCAATTGCCGCTATCCCTATCCACAGGCAAATCTTCTGTTTCTTGTTCACCGCTTTCCTTTCAACAGTCTCTCACCGCACGATTTTAACGATTGCCGCTGGGCGTTCTTCAAGAATAATTATTTTAACATATTACTAACGGTTTTTACGGTCGTGTCGTCGCCTGTCGGTTTCTTTTAACAGCCTTTTACGGATTCGAATCGAAGACGGGCAAATCTCAACAAGCTCGTCTTCCTGAATATACTCCATCGAAGCCTCAAGACTCATAATTCTGGCAGGTCTCACACGCGCTGACTCATCTTTGCTCGAGGCCCGAACGTTGGTTTGCTGCTTACTTCTCACGACGTTAACAGGTATGTCTTTTTCCTTGCAGTGCTCCCCGACCACTTGTCCCTGGTATACCTGTTCACCAGGTTCAACAAAAAAGAACCCTCTGTCGTATAAAGCATCGAGCGCATAAGCTGTCACTTGTCCCGCAGCGGTCGCAATCATGACCCCTGCCTTACGCTGAGGTATCGCACCACGCATCGGCTCATATCTTTCAAAAGTATGATGCATGACCGCTCTGCCGGAGGTTGCGTTCATCATCCTTGCATGAAGGCCGAACAGACCACGCGATGGTATCGTAAATTCCATGTGAATAAAGCCGCTTGCTCCGCTTTTGGCATCTATCGTAATTACTTCGCTTCGCCGGTCGCCGAGAAGACTCATCACGGAATTCTGACAATCCAACGGGCAATCCACTGCAAGTAATTCTATCGGCTCATGACGTCTCTCGTCGACTATTCTCAGAATTACATTCGGCTTGCCCACACAAACCTCATACCCTTCACGACGCATATTCTCCAGCAAAATCCCCAGATGCATCAGCCCTCTGCCCGACACATTGAACTCTTCAGGCGTTTGGCCCGGATCTACTCTTAATGCAACATTCTGCTCAAGCTCCTTTTGCAGTCTATCTCCAATCTGCCTGCTCGTGACGTATTTGCCGTCTCTGCCTGCGAAAGGCCCATCGTTAACCCTGAACGTCATTGTCATCGTAGGCTCATCAACAGATATAACCGCAATCCTCGAAGGTTTATCCGCACAGGCAATAGTGTTACCAATCTCCACCGGGTCAAGCCCGGATATCGCACAGATATCACCAGCGCGGGCGCTTAAGACCTGTTTTCGGCCAAGGCCGTGAAACTGATGAATCTGCATAACATTTTGCTGAGTATGCAAACCGTCGGCGTCAATTACTGTAACCGGCTGACCTTCGGTTATTTTCCCCGCGAAAACCTTGCCAATTGCTATTCGTCCGACATAATCCGAATATTCCTGATTCGTCACCAGCATTTGCAGCGGCACGTCTTGTTCAACTGCCGGCGAGGGAACACTGTTTATTATCGCCTCAAATATTGCATGGACATTATCGGTTTTATTAGCCATATCTGTTGTTGCCCAACCCTCTTTGGCTGATGCGTAAAGAAGTGGAAAATCGAGAGTCTCATCATCTGCACCGAGTGATACGAGCAGATCGAATACTTCATTAACCACATCGTCCGGCCTGCTGTTTTCGCGGTCTACTTTGTTTATGACTACGACTGGTTTTAGTTTGTGTTCGAGGGCTTTGGTCAATACAAATCTTGTTTGCGGCATTGGGCCTTCAAATGCATCTACCAGGACTAATACGCCATCTGCCATTTTTAAAACTCGTTCGACCTCGCCACCAAAATCGGCATGGCCTGGAGTGTCGATCAGATTGATCTTATATTCATCGCCATTTGAGTCGGTATAGTTGATCGCGCAGTTTTTGCTTAGGATTGTTATGCCGCGTTCTTTTTCGATGGGGTTTGAATCCATTATCAAATTGTGCTGGCCACCAGCTAATTTATCGAGCTCTTCGGTTCTGAACATGCCGGACTGGTAGAGAAGCTGGTCTACCAGCGTTGTTTTGCCATGATCGACATGGGCGATTATTGCTACATTACGAATATAATCTGAATACATAACAAACTTTCAATTAGGAAATATTAAGAAAAAAAACAAACAGCTATTCAGGATTTGCTGGACCTTCCCTATGTAAATCAAGCATTTTACCCTTATTTTCAGGGCAGAGTATAGCCAAAAAGAAGGGAAAAGTCAAAAGGAAAAAAGGGAAAAGGCAAAAAGAGCGTGGAGCGTAGAGTGGGTAGGGTTTAGGCAAGCGCTGGGGCGGGGCTGAAAGTCGGTCAAAAGTGCGGGTAGTTAGGGAGGAAAATCAAGAATCAAAACGTAAATAGCAAAATTACAGAGTAAGAATTAAAAATGGCCGGGCTGGGGGTGGGCGGAGTCGCTGGTCGCTCGTGGCTCGTGAGCCAAGGCGATATATTACGGGGTTACCACAAAATCAGTCAAAAGTGCAGGTAGATAGCGGGAAAAACCGGGAAAAATAAAAAAATTTTAAGTCATTTATAACCGGGCGCTTACGCTTCCGGCTCTGTTATTTAACACACCAATTTTCAGCGCAAATGCGCAAGTTGGTCCAATTATGGGGGGCTTGTTATGGGCATGCCCATAAAGGACAAGCACGAAACTCGAAATACTAAGCTCTAAATTCTAAACAAATTCAAATGACCTAAATACAAAGGTTCAAATTTAGCCACAGATTTCACAGATTTCACGGAGAAAAAGTAAATAGTCAATAATAAATAGCAAATTAGTTGGACCAGAGAAAAACCTGAACCACGGATACGCCAGGGGCAAGTTTCGCAGATTTTATTTTTTACCACGAAGACGCGAAGGCACGAAGATTTCAAAATTATTTAACCGCGGAGAACGCGGAGAGCGCAGAGGTTTCAGTCAGCTTTGTGTTCTCGGCAAATTTTGCTCCCAAAGTTAGCTTTGTCACAAATTTTTGCCTGCGTCCACAAGGCCAAAGGAATTGGCCTTACTTTTGAAGCTGACTTGATTTTGAACGCGGATACCTTGGGCACAAGTTTTAGGGATTAAGGGGGAGTTTTGTTTTTGACGGGGGTTGTCGGTTTTGGGTATAATGTCGGGATATTAATAGCCTACTGCCGTAATTTAGTACGTGGGTAAAGAAAAGATAGAAAGTTTTGTTTAGACCTAAGGCCCAGGGCCACAGAGGAAACAAAGATTTTGGAAATATTGAAATGACCGACAGGAAAAAGGCTAGAGAAGGTGGATATCTAAAAACCGCACCAGAGCCAAAGAATTTAGAATCTGTTAATACTGGGGCAAAAACAATTTTCATAAGTCATGCTGCTGAAGATGCAGTTCTAGCAGAAATAGTCAAGACTCAAATTGATAATGTGTTTGAGAAAAAAATTAATGTTTTCGTTTCCAGCATCCCCGGCACAATAAGCCCTGGTTCGGATTGGCTTGATAAGATTATAGGTAATTTAACGTCAAATAATGCTTTCATTGTTCTGGTCACACTGTACTCTGAAAAAAGACCTTTCGTCTGGTTTGAGATAGGCTTTTCATGGCTTCGGAGACTCAAAAAAAACTGTGATATATATGCTATCTGCGCTCCGCCAATAGATCCTGGGAATCTGCCTGAACCTCTTTGCAGGTTGCAGGCTACTTCACTTGCCAGCGAAAAACAAACAAAAGCTTTCTTTGATAAACTTACAAAACAATTTAAATTGGGAAATTTGGATGCTTTGGAATTTGCTAAAATTCGAGACTCACTGCCGACTTACCAATCCCAGATTACACAAACGGTAAATATAGACATAGGTAATGAGGCAAAAGAATTACTAACTGAGGCTTCAGAAGATAAAAGTGGATATATTTTGAAAACACGTAGTTCTAGTGGGACCAGCATTCAAACAAATAAGAAGAATATGGTTCCATCTCAGGAAGCAAGAATTATCGCAAAATGGGAACATGCATTAAACGAACTTGTCGAAAATGATCTTGTCGAGGAAAAGGGCTATGAAGGGAGTTCTTTTAAAATTACAGATCAAGGTTATAAATATGTAGATGCTCTCAAAAAAAAGTCTGATGTCTTGCAAGATAAGTCCTCTGCGGGAACTTCCGCATCCATACAACAAGATGATGACTTAACGTTTGATCCAAAAACAGGAACTTATATTTCTAAAAAAAATAATCTCAGATACTGTGGTAAGTGTTTAGATTCGCCTCCATCAAAAAGAGTGCCATTAAAAGAGCAGAAAAATGGTTGGCGTTGTAATGTCTGTGCTACATTTTATCCGAACCCCAATTACGATCGACCAACACATGCAAGGAACAACCTGGGCCCAATGGCGATGTAATAATTGAAATAGCTTGGAGGGCGTGCAATTTGTTTGCACACGCGGAATCATTTAATAAAAGAGATTGGATAAATATTGAAGAAGGAAGGGGAACGGATAGTCTTTAGTTGAAAGTCGTTAGTATTTAGTCCGCGGCCTTACCTGCGTACGTGTCCACGCGATTGTTCGCAGTCCTATCTTTCGAAATGTTGGTTCTTGACTTCATGCATGAATCCATTGATGAAATTACCGAAATCACCAACAGAAATTGTTGACCGAAACTGGTCTGTCCCATCCTTCTTTTTGTCGCACAGTTCAATCTGGTCACCATTAACGGTGAAGCGTGCGTGCGTGAGACCGTTGCGGATGCGGCTGCAGAATCGTTTCTTGTCTGTGTTCGGTGTGCCTTGATGAACGATAAACTTGTCAGTGTCGATGCGCAAGAAGTTGATTGCCTCGAATTCGGCTTGCTGCGGATACACGAATAGAATGTAAGAGGCCATCAGCAGTAAACCGGGGTTGAAGGGTGAGACATTGCGGTACTCCTTCAGAAAGTCGTCAAGAACTTGCCCCATCGATCTATCTCGGTTCTCGGGTCTCGTGCTCCATTGGCACCAGAGCAGGGCGATGTTTCCTCGTAGGATTAGACTCCAGTCTGTCTGTGTCTGTGGCATATTTGTTTCTCCTGCGAACCTCTGTTTATATGGTTTCCGTATAACATCATAAATTTGACCATATAATACCAACCCCCGCACTTGCCGTCAAAGGAGAAGATAGCGTATAGCGTATAGCGTTTAGATATGGATTCGCTAACGCGGATCTCCGCTCCGCTTCGTATGAGCCTTTTTGCAGCAAAATCGGCCTTGAAGCCCCAAAATGCGGTTTCCGAGCCCAAAAATAGCCTAAAAGTAAATTGGGGTCAAGGGCAAAATGCTCGCCCATAGGCGCAGCACACCTTTTGCTTTCAACTATTCTGCCTTTTCCAGTCTTGGGGCACAACGCGCTCGCCTCCAGGAAGCGGACGTATGCTTAACTCGTCGTCAATCGTAAAGGCCCTGAACGGCTCAGCGGCACAGACTAGTCTCGGCCCAAATACAAATAACCATTGGCTATTGGGAATCCGAAATATTTTCTCTTTCCCCAACTGGCCCAAATAACCTCTCAACTTATCTTCAATAGTCTCTTCCGCAGATTTGTCAGCACGGCCGAGCTTGTAATAACTTGATATCACCCGCAAATCTGCTGCTACATAACACAGTTTGCACAATTCCCCCCACCAGGTATCAGCGTTTTCGTGCTCATATGCGACATCCAACCACCAGTTCCCTTCTACTTCCGGCTCCTCCCGTCTGTACCCGACCAAGTCCACCCTGTAGTACTCCTTCGATGTTTCGAGCCCCAATTTCTTGCACGTCTCTTTGGCAACCTTCATAACAACACGCGTCCAGCTCGCATCACCTTGATAAGCCTCCCAGTTCCTCTCCTGATTTAATTTTGCAGAATAAACATCCCAAAAGCCTTCCGGCGAGACTACCTTTTCCATTTCAGACACCTCCTAAAATAAGCCGTTGACCTGTTCAAATTTGTAAACGGATGCACTTCGCAACAGCGAACCCGCAACCCGGACAAACCGAATGCCTTCCGCATCGCCTTGGTGTCAGTTTCACGGCACAAAGTACCCCAAATCAAGGCAAAAGTCAAAAGCCAAAAATGACTCCACCTTCCGGCGCTCCCATCTACTCAGCCGGTCGAATGTCCCCCTTCATTGCGCCGAATAATTAACGTCTTGTACCGGCGCTTCCATGTGCTCGTCTGGAATTTCCATTTGTGTATGACTATAATACATATACAGCAGACACAATACAATAATCAATAAGGTTAACCATCTGGGTCCCAGTCTTGGTTCTCCTCTTTCGCGATTTGCAAATAAGATACTTCTCCATCCACCTTCTCGAATTCTCGTGCGTAATCTCCGAAAAACGAAGGGCCAAGACAAGGGAAATACGAGAGTAAAACACACATTCAGCAGCCATCCAACAAAATACATAAAGTATCCAAAAGGAGCAATAAAGACATAGAATACACACATCATCGGGGCAATGTAGCACAACATCGCTGCTTTATAAAGAGAGAGCCTGTATTGGTATGCCAAATGTCTCGGCAGCATGTACAACCCAAACCACAAAGTAAAAATATACCATATGCCTATCCCTGCCTTTTGGTAGCTTGCGGTTTCGGCAGCAGTTTTAGGTTGTAAAATGAAAGAAATGATAAGACTAAAGGCAAATGACACAACACTCTCAACGAAATTCACGAGTGCGTATAAGGGAGCGGCTGAGAAAACAAAACGCCTAACCGGGCGTCTAGTTTTGTAGAGTTTTCTACACACTACTTCGATTAGAACAATCGGACCGAATAAGAAAAGCCTAACTAGCAGAACACCGGTTATAACACCCGGCAATAACACAGATAATGAGTCTAACCAAGTGAAGCCAGAGGTTTTAGCTTTCTCAAGAAGGCTCTGAAGAAGTAATCCTTTGAAATTATAAGGATGAGTTACAGAAAGCGCGACTGCGATTCCTATCGCTGTATACGTAAAGGTTGACCATTTTAATACCCGCTTTCTTGAAATACATTCGTCTGCAAATAAGAAACTAGGATTCCTATGGTATTCTTCTGTCCTCGTGAGCAACAAGTAAACAGTTTTCCAGAACTTCAAGATAGGAGCGTAGATGCTCATTAAAACATAAAGCGCGGATTCTTGTCTATCTTTGCCCATAGTTTTCCAAAAGTTCCAAAAACCACTGCTGGTCAGGGGAAAAACTAGGAACGGTGACCTATTCCGTCGTTTGTTTCAAACTTTTCCAGCTAATTTGTACCACGAAATTCAGCTTTGTGCAATAAAAAACCAATTCGGCTCAATCCAAGGACTTCCGCTTCGCCTTGATAATCCGCGCACTAATTTACGGGGCTAAATACGCCGTGTCAGTATTTCGAGGAAGTTTTCCGCGCCCGGGTGCAGTTAGTTTTCACGGCACAGTATAGCCCAAATAGAAATTGGCGTCAAGGCCAATTTCGTATCTCGTATCTGGTGAAGCGTATTTGGTATAGATTCCCGCGGGGCCGAAGGTCAATCAAAAGTGCAGGGGGTCAGAGACAAAAATCCCCGATTTGGAAAGATTTCTTCATTCCACCATCAGGGCCATCCGTTGCCATCTTGCCGGCATTTCTGTTTCCGCGCCATAGGGTTTCACAAGCTCAAGCTCGAACTCATACACGTATCTTCGTTCATAATTGTCAAATCCAGAGAAATCAAAATGAATCAGAGCCGAGGACGGATAGAAATCCACGGCGCAATACCACGTACCCAGTCGAGGAACGTACTTGTAATCAGATTGCATCATTATCCCCTGCTTATCGCCGAGCATCCTGTATCGGACAATGTCACCATTGCTGAATTTGGGGCTCGGCGGGGCTTCTGTCGGCTTGGCAAAGGTCTCGCTCAGGCCGGGCAGGAATACCGGGTCCTTCAGACCAACTTTACCACATCCGGCCGTATAAAATGCCACAAGGCCTAATAATCCAAGCAAAAGATTTCTTCTTATCATCACTCTGCCTCCATCTCAAAACCAACCAACAAAAAACCCAGAGAACAGACTATTTTCCGTCCCTGGGTATCGCGCAGCTTTCCGGGCGTTTGTATTTTTCAAGACTATTATAGCAAAAACAGGCCGCATTGTCAAGCACCATCATTGCAAAACAGCCTTGGCAATCTATTGCGGGGTCACCACAAAATCAATCAAAAGTGCACATAGGTAGCGGGAAAAACGGGAAGAAATAAAAAAAATTTAACTCCTTTATAACCGGGCACTTACGCTTCCGGCTCTGGTTTTAAATATACGATTTTTCAGCGCAAATGCGCAAGTTGGTCCAATTATGGAAGGCCAGCCCGGCCGATTGGCCGGGAAACTCTAAATCCTAAACCCTAAATCCTAAATTCGCCCGCCTGAGGCGGGCAAGAATTCGAAAGGCTAAAACTTT